>DYNH01000094.1 GCA_020721175.1 Trichlorobacter lovleyi
AGGAGGGGATTTTTAACTCCCCCTCCACTGGCGGGAGGGGGTTGGGGGGAGGGGGAAATCCCAGAGGCAAGACGCAAGTGGCAGAATAATAAGATGTTAGAATCTTTTGACTTTACTTGACCCTTGACCCTGATATTTGGCACTAGAAAAATCCGTATTTCTGATTATTAAATCTGATGGCCCGCTTGACACGCGCAAGCAGCATGGTGCGGGTGATGGGCTTGGCCAGATAATCAAAAAAACCCAGTTCAAAAACCCGCATCTCTTCCTCTGCTGATAGCTTGTCGCTCATCAGGATGACCGGAACAGATTCGTACTCAGGTATCGCCTTGATGGATTTAAGCAGGTTGAATCCATCAAGTTTTGGCATAACCTTGTCAGTCAGAATCACATGCGGTTTTTTTGCAATGGTCTCGTAAAAACCCTCCATACCATCACCGGCAACCAGCACACTAAAGCCATCGCTGGCCAGCAGTTTTTTAACCATCTCCCGCGAAGTCACCTCATCATCAACAACCAGCACTGTGTTAGGGGTAGGTTCTTCAACATCTTTGTGCAGATAGTGGCGGCAGATGGCAGCAAATATCTCGGTTCTGGTTGCAACACAGGGGATAATCTTCACATCAGCATTAGCCCCCAGGTTCTTGACGGTCTTCAAATTGGTTGGGTCAGCAACCGCCACCAGCAGGTTGTTGTTTGCCAGCTTTAGCGGAAAGATCAGGTTTTGCAGGGCAACTTCGGGTGTAACCAGTTTCAGCAGTTCAGGCGGATAGTTGAATTTTGCAATATGAGGAGCCATTTTAAGGCCGTACTGTTGCGCCAGGGCAGCAGCCATCTCTTCACCGGTAACCAGCCCCAGTTTTTCAAGTGTCCAGCCAAATCGCTTGTTGTGGGTCTTTGAAACAGCCAGTACGCGGGCAACGGTCTTTGGAGTCAAGATATTGTTATCAATCAGTATCTGACCGATATTTTTCCATTTTTGCATAATATTCTTCCCTTCTGGGTCTTAAAAAAACCAACTGTCTGAAAACATTTAACCTGAAAACGGCATCAAATATTAGTTCCTCCCCCTTCAAGGGGGAGGTTAGGAGGGGGATGGGGTTGATGTGGTGATAATATGAAATCATTGAATCTACCCCATCCCCACCCCAACCCTCCCCTTGAAAGGGAGGGAGTATTGAGGAAAGTTAATTTATGCCGTTTGCCTTACATGCTGTTTTAAATAGTTACCTGGAAATCAAGAAAACGCTGGTATTCAGTCCGCAGTACCTTCATCAGCTCTCTCATCAGATCATAGCGACCCTGTTCGGCAGCCTGTTCAAGCTGTAGCGCAACATCTCTCAATGCCTCAGCGCCAATATTACCGGCAGCCCCCTTGATGCTGTGGGCATGACAGATTAACTGCTCCTGATCTTCAGCAGACAACAGATCATTATCCAGGGCATCCATCATATCCGGCACTGTTTCTTTAAAAAGGGTAATCAGATACTTTAGCAGTTCCTCATCCCCCCCCAACCTTTCCAGGAACGCTGCCTGATCAAGCACCGGCCTTGCAGTCCGGTCAGCCTGACAAGGTTTTACTTTAAGGCCTGACTGTTCCGGATGTCCAGATTTCAACCAGTTTGAAAGTTTTTTACCTAAATCGCGTGGCTGTACCGGCTTGGTCAGATAATCACTCATGCCGGCTGCTGAAAATTTTTCACGGTCTGACTGCATGGTGCTTGCTGTCATGAAAATAATCGGAATCTGCGGATTCAGCACACCGCTATCAGACTTCCTGATCATACTGGTGGCCTCTACTCCGTCCATCTCCGGCATATGGTAATCCATCAGCACCAGATCGTAAGGTATTCCCCGTAAAGCCTCAATCGCCTCAAGGCCATTTGCCACTGCATCAGCCTGGTACCCCTGTTTGTCCAGGATATGAAGAGCCACCTGCTGGTTAACCGGATTATCCTCAGCCACCAGAATCCTGTACTGGTGGTTGGCATTACGGGCAGCCTGATCAAGGGGTTGCTCAGGTTCAGATGCTCGTGTCAGGTCATCGCCGGAGCCCAGGGCAAGCGGAATATTGCACCAGAAGGTTGAACCGGCCCCGAGAGAGCTCTTGACGCCGATCACCCCCCCCATCAGCTCAACCAGTTGACGACAGATGGCCAAACCCAGACCGGTGCCTCCATAGTTGCGTGTAGTGGCGCTGTCAGCCTGGCTGAATGGCATGAACAGACGGGACTGTACCGATTCCGGAATACCGATGCCTGTGTCATGCACCTCCAGTCTGATGACTACACTCCCGGAATTATGCTCCACCAGAGAAACCTTAAGATCAACACCCCCCTGCTGGGTAAACTTGACTGCATTGCTGCACAGATTGAGCAGAATCTGACGCAGTCTGCCAGGATCGCCAAGCAGCAGGTCTGGCAGATCAGGGTCTGCCTGAAACTTTAGATACAAACCCTTCTGTTCAGCCTGAAGCGATAACAGATCAACGGTCTCCTGCAACAGTTCCCGCAGCCGAAAGCTCACCAGTTCAAGCTCAAGCTTGCCAGCCTCTATCTTCGAAAAATCAAGGATGTCGTTGATAATAGCAAGTAAGGACTGCCCGCTGCTGCGGATGATTTCAGCGTAACTGCGCTGCTGCGGTGTCAGACCGCTATCCAGTAACAGGCCTGCCATGCCGATTACACCGTTCATGGGGGTGCGAATCTCATGGGACACAGTGGCAAGAAACTCGGTCTTGGCCTGGTTGGCGGCATCTGCTGCAAGTTTGCGCTGTTCGGCCAGCTCTTTTTCAAGAATCAGCTTCTGTTTTTCAAGCTGCTGCTGCTCAAGGTATTTGTCTTCAAGTAAAAAACGATGGGCACACTCAAGCAGGGTATCCCGCAACTGGCCGCCATTGACCGGCTTGGTAACGTATTTGTGGATTCCTGCGTTAATGGACTTCATCAGGTAGCTTGATTCGTCAAAGGCTGTTGTAACAATAACAGTTACAGCATGATCCACCTTGCGAATCTCTTCAATCATGGCCAGCCCGTCCATAACAGGCATCAGGATATCACTGATGATAATCCTGGGCCGGTGTTCGTGGAAGGCAGCCAGGCCCTTTTCACCATCTTCAGCAACCACCAGCTTTCCCACCAACCGCTCCAGAAACTCACTGAACATGGCGCGGGTAAATGGTTCATCCTCTACATAAAGAACTGTCATCTGTTTCAGATATTCCTGATCCGGGATCTTTTCTGAATTCATGTTTACCCTTCTGCAAGAGGAGTTTTAATTATAAATTCACTCCCCGTGTTATTGATGTTGTTGCCCAGCACAAGAGTGCCGTTCATATTCCGCTCAATAATCATCCTGGACATATACAACCCTATGCCGGTTCCCATCTGTTTGGTGGAGAAGTACGGTTCAAATATCCTGCTGCTGATCTCCTCCGGCACGCCGTTACCGTTATCTTTAACAGTTACAACCCCCATACCGTCCTGTTCTTCAAGGCTGATCCTGATCAGGCCTGGTCTGGTTCCGCTCTCAATAACGGCATCTTTGGCATTGCTCAGCAGATTAAGCAATACCTGTGAATATTCATTGGGAAAACCGGACAACAAACAATCTGTGCAGGGCTCCACAGTAATTGTAATCCCGCTGTTATGGAATGAGGCATCCACCAGATCCACCGTTGAGCGAATCTGCTGCATGGCAGAAAATGTTATCTTTTCCCTGTCCGGCTTGAAAAAATCCCTGAAGTCATTAATAGTGGTGGACATCTTCTGTATCAACCGGTCTGCATTGGCAGCAGACTCCTGCATATATTCTTCTGTCAACTGATTTTCCATCAAAGCAAACTGCATGTTAGAGATCAACATTGAAAGCGCATTAAGGGGTTGCCGCCACTGGTGGGCGATGTTGCCGATCATCTCTCCCATGGCCGCCTGCCTGCCCTGGCGGATAAGCACAAGATCCTTCTGACGCAGCTCGGTGATCGCCTCATCCACCCGTTGCTGCAGAGACTGGTTAAGATGCTCCAACTGTTCCTTGGCCTGAAGCAGTTCAATGGTCTGATGGTTGACGTTCTGCTGAATGGAAAAATTCCGGCCACTCATGGCAAGCAGCATTGTCTGGAAAAGAGAGACAAACAACAGCCCCAGTATGCCCACCCCCCAGGCAAGCCAGGTACGATGACTGCTCAGATATCCGGCAGTTGGAAAGACCTCCAGGCTCCAGATCCGGTCAGCCATTGTAAGGTTTGTTTTCCAGATATAGTTCTGCTCTGGCCTTGAAGTGCCGCTGTCTGACCGATAAAGCAGTTTACGGTCAGGCGGGGCTTCCAGGTCCCTTAAACAGAAATTCAATCCGGTCGGCAGATGCCCGCTGGTGGCAATCTGCACCATTTCATCAACCTTAATCACCGCCACGGCAAAACCGAACAGTCTGGAAACCTTTTCTCCGCCAGTTTTTTCATATTCAAGATAGGCCGGATGCATTGCCAGCAATCCCACCCGCTTCTGCTGTTCCTGCACCAGTTGAATCGGCTCGGTTACAGCAGGTCTCATAAAATTGATCGCCTGATCAATTGCCCTTCTCCGCACCGGCTCAGAATAAATATCATAACCCAGGGCAGGCTGGTTTCCCTTCAGGGGGGCGATATAACCCACCGCAACGTAGTATGGGCGATCTGCCGCAGACATCAGCCTGTTTTCATGGTTCCGCTCCGTAATCCTGAAACCTGGAGTGTCTGTCTTTATAGCCATTGCCTTCTCAAAATCAGTGCGTTGTTGCCGGCTGATATATGAATTGTAGCTTAAGGCAAAGATATCCCTGTTTTCATGCAGTGTAATCCGGGTAAAGTGTTCAAACTGCCGGAACGACATATCAGGGTACACCTCAATCAGGCGACGCAGTGATGAAAGCGCCTCATGCAGGGCTATCAGGCGATGATCAAGCATTCGGGCAATCTTTTGCCCCTGTTCAGCGATCTTTTCCTGCTGCTGACTGGCTTCCCAGCGTAAAACCCAGACAAAAACCATTGTCACAACACAAAGCGAGACCAGTATCGGCACAGCCACCGTAAGCTGACGTTCCTTCCAGGGAGAGACTGACCGTAACAGCAGGGTCAACAGAAGCGGGGTAAAAAGCAATACCCCCAGCATATCCCCCAGCCACCAGTTCCACCATGAAAAGGCGATTTCAGCCTTCAGAACAACATCTGCCAGATACAGGGAACTGACCCCGACCGTGGCGGAAACCAGGCAGGCCAATGGCGCTACAAGCAGAAGAAACATGGCAATATCCCGCTCGTTGACCAACTGACGCCACAGTTCATCTGACCAGCGCCGGATCAGACTGTGGGCAAACCAGGCCTGCAATGTTGCTCCGCAGGCAACGGCAACGGCAACCATAACGCTGGATATCCCCAAACCGTTGTTAAGGGCAGAAGTGGCCAGATTAATGGCCAGTGAACCTAACCAGATACCTGGCAGAACACGGTTGCCGTAACAGAGTACAACAGCAACGGCCAGACCTGCTGCCGGAAAGACCGGACTGGCATACCCGGGGGGTATGGCCAGCTCAAGTCCCAGCCACCCCAGAAAAGCATACACCAGGCCAATTACAAATATCCGTGAAAGCCCCCCCATCTGTCAGACCTCTGACAATTCAACACGGTTACGACCGGCTGCCTTTGCCCTGAACATGGCTTCATCAGCCAGTCTGATGCATTCATCTCTGTCCATACCTGGCTTGTAGGTACTAACGCCCAGACTGACAGTAACCCGCAGGGATTCCCATTCCCAGGGGATTTCCAGGTTGAATACAATCTGACGCAACTTTTCCGCCACAATGGCAGCAGCTTCAAGATTGGTGGAGGCCAGCAGCAGCAGAAATTCCTCTCCGCCCCAGCGACAGCAGAAGTCTTCAGTCCTGATACAGCCGACCAGGGCATCGGCAACTGCCTTTAACACATGGTCGCCAGCCAGATGTCCGTAGGTGTCGTTTACCCGCTTGAAAAAGTCAATATCGGCAATAATCACAGAAAACGGGATGCCGTTGCGTTCCGCCCTCCCCTTTTCAGCAGAAAAACGGATTTCCAGTTCCCGCCGGTTGGCAAGTCCGGTCAACAGATCAGTGCGGGCCGCATCTTTAAGCTGTTCCAGCGACCTCAGGTCTACAACACATTCAAGCATGGTCTTGTACAATGTAACCCCGTTGACCGGTTTGGTTACATATTTGTTAACCCCGATATTAATAGCACTTTTAAGATAATCAATCTGTTCAAAGGCTGTCAGTACAATAATCTGGACAGAGCGATCTATCTTGCGGATTTCCTGTGACATAACCAGCCCATCCATTACAGGCATCAGGATATCGGTAATAATTATCTGGGGATGATTGGCCATGAACAGATTCAGTCCTTCAGCGCCATTTTCTGCAACTAGCAGTTGCCCCACTAACCGCTCCAGAAACCGGGTAAATTGCACGCGGGCATCCTCCTGATCCTCAACGTACAGAACCGTAAGGTTTTTGAGACAATCAGCATCACCCATTGTTTTATTCATTTGAGCAACTCCTTGTTTCAGTCAGGTAAATCTTGCTATACATAGGGTTATTTGTTATTTAGTTATTTTTCTGATTATAACACACAGATTGAAAAAATCACTCCCGTACAATGCTGTTTTGTATAAAAATCCTCCATTAACAGATAATGTCAAACCGGATTAACCATTCAAAAAGCACCCTGTTCATCAAGCCAATGCCGCAAACGCCTCATCCCCTCTTCAATGTCAATCAGGGGCTGGTATCCGAAATCCCTGCGGGCAGCTTCAATATTAAACCAGTGGGCTGTAGAAAGCTCTTCAGCCACAAAACGGGTCATTGGCGGTTCACCAGACAGCTTGAAAAGGCCCCATATCCATTCGCAGACGGTTCCGATGCTATATGCAGTTGCTGGAGAAATCACTTCGGTTACAGGCTTGACACCACCGGCAGCCAGGATACGGTTAACCATATCCCAAAGCTCAATCGGCTCGCCGTTGCTGATGAAATAGGCCTTACCCGCAACCCTGCTACCTGGTTCAAGACAGTCAGCCACCTGCAAATGCGCCTGAGCAGCGTTGTCCAGATATACGGTGTCAACCAGACAGGGCCTGTTGCCTATCCTCCGTAACCTGCCGCTTTTTCCTCTGGCCAGTATCCGTGGGACCAGATGATTATCCCCTGGTCCCCAGATCAGATGGGGCCGCAGCGCAACTGTAGCCAGTGACGGGCCATTGGACGAAAGCACCATCTGTTCTGCCAGTGCCTTGGTTTCAGGATAGCTGGCCTTGTATCTGGAAGGGTATGGCAACGACTCATCTGCCCCTTCCTGATGATTGCCATCAAACACAACGCTGGGTGAACTGGTGTAGACCAGTTTTCTGATGCCATTAATACGGCAAGCCTCCAGCACGTTGGAAGTGCCGGTTACATTGGCGCTGTAAAATGTATCGTAACTGCCCCATATACCTGCCCTGGCAGCAACATGATACACAATGTCGCAGCCCTCGCATGCCTTGACTACCAGCTCTTTTTCAGCCAGGTCACCCTGAATCTGCTCAACCCCAGGGACTGAAATCTCAGGATGCCTTGCACGGGAAAAACTTCGCACATCATCTCCCCGTTCACGCAACATCTGCACTATGGCCTTGCCCAGAAAACCACCGCCACCGGTTACCAATGTCTTCGGATGACCGTTCATTTTAATTTCTCCGCTGCCCAGACAGCCAATTTTTCACGGAAAATCTTGGCATTGTGGCGGATATCAACCGGAAATGACGTATGGAACAGCACTGTGTTAATTACCGCAGTATGGGGATAACTTGCTGCAATCTGGAGCAGTTCCTTGCGTAACTGTTCTTTGTCTGTTTTAACACCTGGCTCCAGTTCGATACAGATGACCGGCTGCTGGTCTCCTTTGGCACCAACACCGACCAGGGCGCTGCGGTAAACAGACTGATGGCAATTAAAGACAGCCTCCACCTGAATGGTGAAAAGCGGGCCATCAACTGTCTCAACCCGGTGCGCCTTTCTGCCGTAGAACCAGATTCTACCGTCTGCATCCCTTCTGCCCAGATCGCCCATCCGGTGAAAAAAGCCCCCATCCGGATCCGCTATTTTGCTTAACCTGTCATCATTTTCCCGGCGGAAGTAACCACGTGTCACCTGTGGCCCCTTGACAACTATCTCGCCCACTTCACCATCATCAACCTTGATCCCGTTATGCCAGGTTGTAATCGGATCATCAGAAATCACAATCAGCTCTACCTGAACCCCATTAACCGGTCTGCCGATGCAGACCCCGTACCCCTTTTCAGTCAGGCGGCTTGTTTCTTCAAATATCTCACGACTTCCTATCGAACAGACCGGAAGCGCCTCGGTTGCCCCATATGGAGTGAAAATTTCACCCCCGACTGCAAGCATCCCTGAAAACCGTTCCAGCACAACAGCCGAAACCGGAGCCCCTGCTGAAATGACCCTTTTTAAGGCAGGCAGTTTAACTCCATGTTCTGCACCGTAGCGCCCTACCCTGTTTATCAGCGCCGGTGAGCCAAACATTGTTGTTACCTGATAGTTCTTGACAGTATTGATTATTTTGATCGGATCAACTGATCCCGGCCTGGTAAAATCCATTTCCGGAATTACCGCGGTCATACCCAGGGCTGGTGCAAACAGTGCAAACAGAGGGAAGGTAGGCAGGTCAATCTCACCAGGCCTGATATCGTAAATCTGCCTGAGCGCCTCAACCTGTGCGCTGAAGTTGCCGTGGCTGTATATCACCCCTTTAGGGGGGCCGGTGCTGCCGCTGGTAAAAAGTATCGCCGCTGTGTCGTCAGCCGCAGTTACAGCTATCTCATAATTGTTATCAGGGGAAAGCCGAACAATCTGGCGCAGGGTTTTACCCTGCCAGAACAGGCAATGCCCAACAGTGATGAATATCTTTAAGGTATCTTTACCCCAACCATAGATAATACGTCCTATGTGAGCCCTGGGAATGCCGATAAAGGCAAGGGGCTGCGCCTCTTCAAGACAGTTTTTGAGATTTTTGATCCCCAGACCAGGATCAATCAGCACCGGCACTGCCCCCACCTTGAACAAGGCAAATGTAATTGCAAAGAACTCCGGACCAGGCGGCACCATCAGCACAGTGCGGACACCTGATGCAATGCCGGTTTTCACAAGGCCATTTGCTATCCGGTCAGAAAACCGGTCAAGCTCGCCAAAGGTAAGCTGACGGTTGCCCTCTGGAAAGATGATCGCCGCTGTATCCGGCTGCTGCCCTGCCATCCTGGGCAGATAGGCAGCTATATTTGCAAAACTGCTTTCAGTTGTCTGTTTCATGGCCCTGGTCCCTACCCCTAAAAAAACAGGAAGTCTGTGCTATGGCAAACTTCCTGTTACACTTCATCAAGCTATGTAATCCCCTGTCAGATGAGGCTCTTTCAAAAAGATTGTCATGCCGGAAATGTTTTATCCGGCATC
>DYNH01000095.1 GCA_020721175.1 Trichlorobacter lovleyi
CGTCCGGTTTGATGAGGGGGGGCAGGGTGAAACCTGTTCCCTACTCTACCCGAATCTCTATCTGTGTCTTTCTCGGGAAACAGTCTTTTCAGTTATTTTAAATCCGGACTCCGGCTTAAAGCCTGCCGGAATGACATAGTACACTTTGGAAATTTTATTTGCAGCGTGAGTTAAGAGGTTGATATGGAACAATCTTTACTTGAAATTGAGCGCTTGGCATCTGGTGGGAGCGGTGTAGGCAGATTAAACGGTAAGGTATGTTTTGTACCGTTTTCGGCACCGGGTGATCGGTTAAAGGTCCGTGTGTCACAAGAGCATCGTTCCTGGTGTAAGGCGGAGATTGAAGAAATATGTGAAGCTTCATTGTTAAGGGTTAAACCAGAATGCCCGGTCTTTGGCAGTTGTGGTGGATGTGACTGGCAACATATTAAATATGATGCACAGACTGAAGCAAAACAACAGATATTGGTTGATGCACTGCAAAGGGTTGCCCATTGTGAAACACCTAAAATTAAACAAATTATAAAATCTGAAAAAAAATACGGTTATCGCAGCAGGGCACAGTTTAAACTTTATCCAAGTTCAACGGGACTTCATGTTGGGTTTTACAGGCGTGGTTCACATTTTGTGATTGATCTGACTGAAGGTTGCCCTGTAGTGACACCTGCAATTAACAGTGCCATGTCAAGGCTACGTAACCTGTTAAAGGATATTCCTGATATCAATCGTGTACCACAGGTGACTATTGAAGATGGCCTTGATGGAGTAGTTGCAATTATACATTACATCGGGGCATCATGTAATTCTCTGCAAGGCCTGCTGTTAAAGAATCGTGATATGTTGGGATTTGCCGGGCTTTTTATACAAAGTGGACGCAAGGAATCATTGCTGCCGGTCTTTGGAAATGGGCACTTGACCTACCTTGTTCCAGACAGTTGTAACGAAGCCGATAATATAAGTCTTGGATATGAAATTGGTGGATTTTCACAGATTAACAGACAACAGAATGTGGCGCTGATCAAAATGGTATCTGAATATGCTGCCCCGGAAGCTGGACATCGCCTTCTTGATCTATTCTGTGGCAACGGAAATCTTTCTTTACATCTGGCAGGACTGATACATGAACTGTTGGGAATTGAAGGGTTCTCGCCTTCGATCGCATCGGCAGTTGACAATGCCCGTCAACATAGTGTAAATAATAGCACTTTCAGATGTTATGATGTTGTAGAATATGTGCGGCAGTTGATTAACAGGAAGGACAGGTTTGATACCGTGTTGCTGGATCCCCCCCGCACCGGCAATATGGAACTGGCCCGCGACCTGGGCTTGTTGGAAGCCAGCCGGATAATCTATGTTTCCTGTGATCCTGCTACCATGGCCCGTGATATAGCAATTATCTTAGGTAGTGCCGACTACCGCTTGATTGAAGCTACACCGCTGGATATGTTTCCACATACAAGCCATCTGGAGACGGTATCACTTTTGAAAAAAATATAGACAGGCTTCTGCAAAAAAATTCCCAATCCTGTCATGCCCGAGTTTATAAGCGGTAATCTGATTCATAGCTGATTAGAATATCCCCGATAGCATCTTTCATGGATGATAATCATTTTTTGCAAGGGATTCAGTATATAAAAAGATGTACAAAACAAGGAGCGTACCAATGAATAAGTCTGAATTGATTGAAACGTTTGCTGTCCATCGTGAAATTTCTCACAAACGTGCTGAAGAGGTAGTTAATATGATTTTTAACTCAATGAGCGAAGCAATGATAGCCGGTGAACGTATTGAGATACGAGGATTAGGGAGTTTTGTTGTAAAAGAGTACGGTGCCTATACTGGCCGTAACCCTAAAACCGGTGAACCAATTGAGGTGAAACCTAAAAAACTGCCGTTTTTTAAAGTGGGCAAGGAGTTGAAGGAGCGCATACTGGACGGCGAATAAATCTGATGTCTGTACGGATCGCTGCCATTGATTTTGGGACTAATACTGCCCGTCTATTGATTGCCGATCGTCTTGATGACGGTCGGCTTGAACAGGTGCTACTGAAACGTACCATAGTGCGTCTTGGGGGGGGCTTAAGTTCTGAATTTGGATTGGCTTTTGAAGCTATTCAGCGTGCAGAAGCCTGTCTGTACGATTTTGCTGCATTAATCAGAGAAAATAAAGTTAATAATATAAATGCCGTTGCGACCAGTGCTGTAAGGGATGCTGTTAATGGACCTGCCTTTGTAGCCAGGATGGCAGAGGAAACCGGTATCAGACTTAGTGTTATTGATGGAGTAACCGAGGGTAGAATAACCCTTTCCGGGGTACTTTCTGGTCTGGATGAAAAGCCTGAAAAACTGCTTTTGTTTGATGTAGGGGGTGGTAGTACCGAGTATATTGTAGCTCGGGGTGCCATCCCCTTTTTTGTTAAGAGCTTGCCATTGGGCGTGGTCAGGCTTACCGAAAGAAATGGTAAGCCTGCCTCCATAATTGACAGTATCAGGCTTGAGCTGGATTGTCTTGAACTGCATCTGGCTGCTGAAGGTATTCAAATAACCCCTGATATGCTGCTGGTGGGTACAGCCGGAACTGCTACTACTCTGGCGGCCATATCTCTGGGGATGGATCAGTACGATTATCGCAAGGTAAATAACTGCACTCTGGTAAAAAATGAAATCCAGAGAATTTTTGACATGCTCTTGCCGCTGTCGCCTGAACAGCGACTCTCTGTTGCCGGACTTGAAAAAGGGCGTGAAGACCTGATTATAGCAGGTAGTCTTATTACTGTTATGACTATGGAACGTTTCCGGTTTTCCAGAATGAAGGTTAGCGATTTCGGCCTGCTGGAAGGGTTGATTCTGACTGAACATGGGGGCTTTGATGGGCTTGCCCTGGATTGATTTTTTTTGCCGTTGTAATGTTGATAAAGAAGAATCTGACTCACGCAAACTTTTATCCCAAATCCCATTCTTCGCTAATTTGAACAGGAGAGAGCTTGCTGTAATAGAGCAATTTCTTCATCAGCGGGAGTTTCAGTGTGGTGAGTATATCTTTCGTCAGGGTGATCGTGGGCTAGGTATGTACATAATTCAGAACGGTTTGATATCGGTGGTTTCAGAACCTGAAAATTATGAACTGTCAGAGTTAAGGGATGGGGATTTTTTTGGTGAAATGACGTTACTTGATGATTTATACCGTTCTGCAACAATCCGGGCAAAGTCGGAATGTTGCCTGTTTGGTCTTTTTCAACCTGATTTGACAGCACTGATTGACAGGGATCAAAGCCTGGGACTCAAGATAGTGATGCAAATAGCTAAATATGCCTGTCAACGTTTAAGGGTCACAAATGACAAGGTTATTGCCCTGTCTGCTGAACTTGCCAAACTTAAAAAATCGTTTCAGAACTCCGGGGAGTAACATCTGAAATTATGTCGGCCACCCACCTGCAACACAAAATTCATCTCTTCAGTCTTTTTTTTGCAGTGGCACTGGTATTTGTTATTCTCTATCTGGGTGATGTTGCAGAGATAGTTATAACTGCCGCTCTGCTTGCCTATATCCTCGAACCTGTGGTGCTTTACCTTGAAAAGAAGGGGGTTTCCAGAACAGCTTCAACCACACTGGTTGTGTTGGGCATCATTTTGGGTCTGCTACTGATCTCCATGACGTGCCTGCCTATGGCTTTCCAGCAGCTTAAATCAATCAAAAGTGGGGATATGGGACAATCCTCACAGATTTTAATCAAGCTGGATCAGGCTATTCAGGAATATGCACCATTGTTCGGCATTAAAAATATAAATCTTGACGGATGGATTAGTAAGTTTCAGTCGTGGCTGTCTGATAAATTGCCTGAAATTTTAATACATGATTCCGGTTCTGTGCTGATAAGCCTGATTATGGTTCCGTTTGTAATGTTTTTCATCCTTAAGGACAATCGGAAATTCAAGAAGTATTTCATCAGTCTGGTGCCAAACCGATATTTTGAATTTACCCTTGATCTGATCCACAAAATGGAAGTGCAGCTTGGAAATTATCTTCGCGGACAGTTTATAGATGCAGTGGCCTTTGGAATAATGGCTGTCATAACGCTTTGGTTTCTTGATGTGCCATATTTTCTGATTATTGGGGCCTTTGCAGGACTGGCTAACCTGATCCCGTTTGTCGGACCTGTAGCTGGAGCAACCGTTGCCTTCGCTACGGTTGTTATCCAGCAGGGAGAACTGTTGCGCGCCTGTTATGTCTTGCTGGCTTTTATTCTGCTCAAACTGATTGACGATATCCTGGTGCAACCTCTTGCCGTAGGTCAACATGTAAATCTGCATCCTGTAGTAATAGCACTGGCTATACTTACAGGTGGTCATCTTTTTGGCATATTGGGGATGCTTTTGATAATTCCCTTTTTGGGTTTTATTAAGGTAGTAATGGAGGAAGGAATAACTACGTATAGAAAATATCGTTTTGAATAAAGGAAAAAAGCTGAATGACAAAATTGTATTAGCTGTTATACTTTATTAAAAGTTGATCATTGAATCTGCGGGAGAAATTAGTGGATGATTCCAGTTATATATTGGGGAGACAACCGATTCTTAACGGTTTGGAAGAGATTGTAGGATATGAACTGCTTTTTCGTTCTGCCAAGTCTGTCTCATTTGCGATGGTTGACTGCCCGGTTCAGGCAACATCAAGGGTTATGTTTGATGTCCTCTCAAATTTCGGAATACGTGAGGTGCTTGGTGATCAGAGAGGTTTTATTAATGTAAACAGAGATATACTGATGAGTGATGCCGTTGAGCTTATTCCTACAAAACTGATAGGCCTGGAACTGCTTGAAGATATTCAGATAACACCTGAAATTATTGAGCGTTGCCGGGAGCTTAAATATAAAGGTTGGCTGCTCTCTCTTGACGATCATCGTTACTCTCCCCAATATGAAGAACTTTATAATGGTATCGTTGATATAGTAAAGCTGGACATGCTTGCTATTCCACTTGAGGAGCAATATGCAGAGGTCGAAATCTTAAGACGTTATCCGGTTAAGTTGCTGGCGGAAAAGGTTGATAGCAGACATGTGTATCTAAGATGCAGAAAAATGGGTTTTGAGCTTTTTCAGGGATATTTTTTTTCGCGTCCTACACTCGTCAAAAAGTCTCGAATGAACAATTCTGCAACTACCTTTTTTAAACTGATGCAACAACTGTCAAATAATGCTGATATCAAAGATATTGAGCAGACCTTTAAACAGGATCCCGCCCTTACTTATAAGTTGTTACTTCTGGTAAATTCCGTTTCTTACTCAACCCGTGAAAAAATTCGGACTGTTCGTCATGCCATTACTCAGGTTGGTATGCAACATCTGAAACGTTGGGCTCAACTGGCTATATTTGCCGATGATGGTGGGCTTGGAACCAATAATCCGCTGCTGGAAATGGCGGCTGTCAGGGCAGCTTTTATGGAGGAGCTGGCCAAGCTTGAACTGAAAAAAACAAGATTATTGCGCCAGGTACTGCCTGATGAATGTTTTGTTTTGGGAACCTTGTCTGTGCTTAAGGATGTCTTTGATATCAGTGTTGATGAAATGCAGTCCAACCTGAATCTGGCAGATGATATCCTGGGGGCCCTGGTTGACCATAAAGGTGATTTGGGTACTATGTTATATCTGGTTGAGATGATTGAAGAGCCTGATTTTGATGAGGCAGAAATCTGCCTGAGACGTCTGGGGATAGAACCTGAGATGGTGCTTGAATGTCAAAAAAAGGCATACAGTTGGAGGCAAACCATGTTCGATTAGAAAGATGAATCTGGTAATCTGAAAATTTTAAGTGGGGTAGTCGGTTAGCGTCACCTAGAGTACTCAGACTCGCATCGACTAACTTACCCAAAATAAAACTATTCAATTTCTATCTGTTGGCGAAGGCAGTTCGCAGAATATAGATCGAAACGGGCGAGGTGATGTTAACCGACTACCCCACTAAATTAAATTATGCCCGATATTCCGCTATTACTTTATAAACAGAGACGTGCCATAGATGAAATCCACAGATGCCGATTCAGATATTGCTGCATTGATAGAGGTTGCCGGTCTGCATAAACGGTTTGGCTCTGTTACGGCGGTGGACGGTATCTCCTTTAATGTGCGGCGTGGTGAACTGTTCGGTTTCCTCGGGCCCAACGGCGCTGGCAAGACCACCACCATCACAATGCTGGTAGGACTTGCCAGACCCGATGCCGGACGGATCACCATTGCTGGCCTGGATTGCAGCGTTGATCCCAAGGCTGCCCAGCACCTGATTGGGGTAGTGCCAGATGAGAGCAATCTTTACTCTGAGCTGTCCGGCTTTGACAATCTCTGTTTTTGTGCTGCCCTGTACGGTATGCCCAAAAAGGAACGCTGCTCACGTGCCGCTGAACTGCTGAAGCTTTTTGGCCTGCAGGAAGCCGCCGACAGAAAGTTTGGCGGCTATTCCAAAGGGATGAAGCGGAAGTTGACCATTGCTGCGGGAATCATTCATAAACCTCAAATTCTGTTTCTCGATGAACCAACCACCGGTATTGACATTTCCAGTGCCCGACATATCCGCCAGATGATCGCCAGGTTGCACACAAACGGTACAACTATCTTCCTGACAACCCACTATCTTGAAGAGGCAGAACGGCTGTGTGAACGAATCGCCTTTATTGTAAAGGGCCGCATTGTTCGAGAGGATTCAGTTGCCAATCTGCTGGCAACCCTTGATGATCATCAACTGCTGAGGATTAGTGCTGCACAAATGCCCGAAAACCTTGCAGAACTGCTTGGCAACTCCTTTCCTGACCTGTCCTTCCAGATGATTGATAATAACCAACTACAGGTTTCATCGCTTGAGTTGATCGGAGTTGGTCCGTTGGTAAGGTTCATTGAAGAACAGGGGGCTTTGGTGAGTGAGGCACGTCGCATAATGCCGTCACTGGAGGATGTATTTGTAAAGGTTGCGGGGATCGGCTTGACTGACATGGGCAGGGACAAGGAAAAAGCAGGGGGTGACCGATGAAGGCCTGGATAGCCTTCTGGAATATCATGCTGAAGGATTTGTGGGCCTATTATCTCAAACCGCCCAATATCAGTTGGGGAATCATCTTTCCCATTGCCTGGACCAGCATGTTTTTCATCAAATCAGGCAGTGGCCTGGGTAGTATTCCGGGATTACTGCCCGGCGTGATAGCGCTTTCAGTGCTGTTTGGCACCACATCCATGTTGTCGGTGACGGTTACCTTTGAGAAGAAGAACCGTTCCTTTGAGCGACTGCTGTTGGCGCCTATCCCGTTGGGGCTGCTGATGCTGGCCAAGACCGGCGGTTCAATCATGTTTGGCGTATTCAACGCTATCATGCCGATTCTACTGGCACTGTTTCTGGCTGACCTGAGAGATGTTGACTGGTTGATTGCCCTGTTCTCCATATTTCTGATTGCAGTGGTGTCTACTTTTCTGGGGCTGTTCATAGCCGTATCGGTCAGCGAAGTGTTTGAGGCCCAGACTTTTTCCAATTTTTTCAGATTTCCGATGATCTTCCTGTGCGGTCTGTTTTTTCCGGTGGAATCGTTACCGCTTCTGCTGAAGCCGTTTGCCTACCTGCTACCGCTGACCTACGGGGTTGATCTCCTGCGGGGTGCCATTGAAAGAAAGAACAGCTTGCCGTTATGGCTTGACCTTATAGCCATCTGTATCTCTGGTATGCTGCTCTTTTATGCCAGCCTGCGGAACATTCACCACAAGTGGATTGCGTAACTTTATTCATTAACAAGAACAATCCGTTAATAACTTCACAATTCTTCATAATCTAATCACATAATCTTTATCTGTCTCTGCTATGCTTGGATACTTACGAATATTAATACCTGTTGTAGCGGAAGGAAAAACAGATGTCACTGGTGATTGCAGAGCAGTTGCACAAGACCTACCAAACCGGCGAGACCGAAGTGGAGGCTCTTAAGGGGGTAAGTTTCAGCATAGAGCCTGGTTCCTTTGTCTCCTTTGTCGGACCTTCCGGAAGCGGCAAGACAACGCTTCTCAATCTGATTGGTTGTCTGGACAGGCCGAGTGCAGGTAGCCTGCATGTAAACGGTATTGATGTGTCTGCCCTGGACCGCAGGCAGGGTGCGGCCTTCAGGGGCGATCATGTAGGCTTCATCTTTCAGGACTTTAACCTGCTGCCGGTGCTGACAGTGTACGAGAATATCGAGTACCCGTTGCTGATGGTGCAACAGATCCCTGCCAGGGATAGAGCTGAACGGATACTGAGGCTTTTGAAGGCAGTAGGGATGCTTGATCAGAAGGACAAGTATCCTGACCAGATATCCGGTGGACAGAAACAGCGTGTTTCAGTGGCTCGTGCGCTGGTAACAAACCCCAGGCTGGTGCTGGCCGATGAGCCAACCGCCAATCTGGATCATCAGACCGCCTATCAGGTAATTGAGCTGATGAAGAATATGCGAGATGAGTTTAACACCACCTTCATCTTTTCTACCCATGATCAGAAAATTGTTGGTGAGGCTGAGATCATCTATACCCTGGAGGACGGTCTGCTGGCTGGCTGTCAGGTGAAAGGGGGGCATGGTAATGGCAAACCTGCTTAAGATCGCTGTCCGTAACCTGTTGCGCTACAAGCGGCGCTCTTTACTTACGGCATCGCTGATCACCATTGGCGTGGTGTTTGTGCTGGTGTTTGTCTCCATAACCGGTTCGTTCAAAAGCATGATGATCGCCCAGAATACCGATGCCATGCTTGGTCATCTGCAGATTCATCGCAAGGGATACGTGGCCTCGATTGAAAACCTGCCCTTGAATCTGAATCTGAAGGCGGGGGCCATGGCGCGGCTCGAAAAGATTTTGCAGGAACAGCCGGTAATCGCAGCCTATTCGCCCCGAATCAGGTTTGGCGCCATGTTCAGTAACTTTGTTGAGACCACCAACATCCGTCTGAACGGTGTCTATCCTGATCGGGAATCGGCAGTAGCGCCGCTGTTGCCGACGCGGATCATTGAAGGCAGTAGAACCCTGGGGCGAGGTGATATCTGGGTGCCGGAACTGCTTGCCAGGGGGATGAAGGTAAAGGTTGGCGACAATGTGGTGATTGTTGCCACCAACAGTGACGGATCTGTTAACGGCAGGCAGTTCAAGGTTGCCGGTATTATGGAAAGTGTGACCGGACCGGGTGGACGGGATGGCTACATACATATAGAAGATGCTGCCGAGGTACTGCGTATGGGGGTGATGGAGATCAGCGAAGTGGCAGTACGGTTGAAGGATTTTAGCCAACTGGAACGTTTAAGCGCGCAACTTTCCACCCAGTTGGCAGGGGAACTTAACCAGCAGAAGAAACCGATCTTTGAACTGCATACCTGGGAGAAGCTCTCCCCTTTTTACAACATCGCCCGTATTATTGATCTGATGACCTTCTTCATGAAGCTGATGCTGATCGCCGTGGTGCTGGTGAGCATCATGAACGTGATGAT
>DYNH01000096.1 GCA_020721175.1 Trichlorobacter lovleyi
GTATCTTACGATGGAGGGAGGGATTATGGATGCCAGGAGTACGAATTCGGGAAAATGAACCATTTGATCTCGCTCTGAAAAAATTTAAAAAACAGTGCGAAAAAGCAGGAATCCTCTCTGAAGTACGCAAGCGTGAGCATTATGAAAAGCCAAGTATCAAGCGCAAGAAAAAGGCTATTGCAGCACGTAAGCGGGCACTGAAAAAACAGCGTAAGATGCTGGACTAACTGTTTTTAATGGAGCCGGATAACCAATTTAAATCCTTTGTAAATATCCGGCATGTTGTAACCACGGGGCTTTCATTAGAAAGCCCCTTTGCCGTCTTGCTACTTCGGAAAAACAGATTATGAACCTGCTAGATTTTGGTATTCTGTTGGTACTGATGCTTGGTGCAGCCAGAGGTCTGTTGCGTGGCCTGATAAAAGAGACCGCCACATTTTCTGCCCTGCTGCTGGGAGGATGGCTTGCTTTCAAATTTTACGAAAAGGTAGCCCTGTTGATTCCATTTGGAATGCCGCAATCAGTATCAAGAATATTAGCATTTACGGCTTTGCTGGTTTTAGTGGGGCTGATAGCCCATCTGGCAAGTAATCTCTTGGCCGGTATTGTAAAACTTGCACTACTTGGGTGGGTTGACAGGTTAGGCGGTATGTTGCTAGGTGTTGCAGAAGGCGGATTTGTGCTTGGTCTGTTTTTTTATACCATCCTTTCAGTTCCTTATTCATTCCAGTTAAAGGAAAACGTTAAAAAACATCCATTGACCCTTCCGCTGGCACATTTTACAGGTACTGTGATTGACAGGACCAGAACCATTACGCAGCAGATGCCATGAGCCGTAACGAAACTGTTAAAGAGATAGCTGAACGTTTGTCAATAGTTGACATTGTTGCTGAATATGTATCCCTAAGGCGCAGCGGTTCCAATTTTACCGGATTATGCCCTTTTCACAGCGAAAAAACCCCTTCGTTCAATGTTAATCCTGCCAGGGAAATTTTTCACTGCTTCGGTTGTGGTGCTGGCGGAGATGTCTTTACCTTTGTAATGAAAATAGAGGGGCTTAGCTTTCCCGAAACGGTTCGCAAACTGGCAGCTAGGGCAGGTGTTGCGTTTGACGAATACCCTGCGACAGAGGAAGAAAAAAAGTTGCGGTCAGAGAAAGATCTGCAACGCAAAATCATGCTCCTTACAGCCCAGCATTATCGTGAAATCCTGACCGGAAGACAGGATGGAGAGGCCGCACGCAACTATCTTCTGGAAAGGGATGTAGATCAGGAAACTGCTGCTGCATATGGGCTTGGTTATGCACCTGAAAGACGGGATACACTTGTCAGGCTGCTTGGTAACAGAGAGCTTCCGCTTGAAACAGCAGAACGGTTGGGGATAATACGCAAGGGGGAGCATGGCTGGTATGATCTTCTACATCATCGTCTTGTTTTCCCGATCAGGGATACACAAGGCCAGCCGATCGGTTTTGCAGGCAGGGTACTTGACAACAGTCTGCCCAAATATATCAATTCGCCAGAATCACCAATTTATCACAAAAGCAATGTCCTTTTCGGTATAGATCTGGCTTTACGTGAGATCCGGCAAAACGGAACTGCCATAATAGTTGAGGGATATTTTGATCATCTGACTTTGCATAGCGCTGGCATCCGCAATGTGCTTGCCACCTGTGGAACAGCTTTAACTGACGGGCATATAAATCTTCTGAAAAAACATGCCCAGAGGGTCTGCCTTCTTTTTGATGGAGATAATGCTGGTCGCAAGGCAACGGTCAAGGCTATGGAACTCTGCCTGGAACAGTCAATGCCGGTATATGTAATTAACCTGCCACAGGGGGAAGACCCGGACAGCTTTATTAAAAAGAACGGGGCTGAGGCTTTTAATCAAAAGGCTGCCAGTGCAAAACCGGCATTTGAACAATTCCTGCATTGGCTGTTAAACAAAACTCCGGCTGACAGCATTGATCAACGCGTCAGATTGATGAACGAGATTACACCTCGTTTTCAGCTTATCAAAGACCCTGTAGAGCGTAATCTTTATCAGAATGAAATCTGTCGTCTGCTTGGAATTGATCCTAATGCTTTTCGTAAAAGGGTTTCAACTCAGCGTAAAGATACAAGGCCAGAGCCGCATCAGGTCAATATCAAGCCTTCAACATGTTGCAATGTGACTGATGTGACACAGGAGACCCTGTTGGGAATTCTGGCAGCCTATCCTGAAGCCCGTGAAAAAATCAGCAGTTTTAACCTGGCAGAACTGTTTGACAATGATTATCTTCCCATAGTCAAGGCTGTACTGGATGCAGAAGCAGTAGATGGAAGAGATACAATCTGGCACGATATTCTTTCCCGGCTTGAACAGGAACATCAGAAGGCGCTTGTAGCCCGTTTACTGATACAGGACAGATACCTGGCAGAGATTGACTGGCGCACGGCATTGACACAATGCCTTAAAAGCAGGGAGAAGGCACGCACCAGAGAGTTAAAACCGATTGCTGCCAGACTGGCTACTCTACCGCAAGATTCGGAAGAGTATCTAGAAGTTTTAAAATATGCTGAGCAGTTGCGAAACAGAAAATCAACGTTATAATTTTTACTCGTACAACCTGCACTCATTTTGTCTTTTGCAGCAGCCTGACATATAAAATCTTCTCAAACATAAAAGGTACGCAGACAAATGGCTAAAAAAAATATGGATGAAGTTAAACAGTTGATAGATATCGGTAAGGAAAAGGGTTTTCTGACTTTTGATGAGGTCAACGATATTCTGCCGCCAGACATTGCCACTGAACAGATTGACGATGTAATGGGAATGTTTGGAGAACTGGATATCGAGATTGTTGATTCATCTCAGAAGGTCAAGATACCCAAGATTAAGATTGACCTTGAAGAGGGTGATGATGAAACGGATGGTGAGTCAGATGATGTTGAATTTGAGCCAGGCGCTATTGGCAGGACAAGTGATCCGGTAAGGATGTACCTGCGCGAGATGGGGTCTGTTTCACTGCTTACCCGTGAAGGAGAAGTGGAGATAGCCAAACGGATTGAAGATGGCGACAGTGAGGTCGCAAGCATCATCCTCAACACCCCGATTACAGTCAGGGAAGTACTTGCGCTGGGGGACAAACTTCGCAAGTTTCAGATTACACCTTCCGAAATCAGCAAGGATATTGAAGAAGATACAGAAGTTGACCTTGATGAAGGCGAAGAGGATATTCAGAAGATACGTTTACTGGAGACAATGGATGCCATTGAAGCATCTGAACAACGCATTAATGAGCTGTTTACATCCCTTGAGACCACCAAGACCCTTGCGAAGAAAAAAGAGCTTGAAAGGCAGATTAAAGAATCAAAGGAGCAACTGGCTGCGTTACTTCTCTCGTTACGCCTCAAGGATCGCTATATAACAAGGGTTGCCGACCGTTTAAAGGAGCTTTCATCCAAGGTCAACAGGGTAAGGAGCGAACTGGCAGAAATCCAGGAATTTATACCGATGGATAAACTTCCGGATTTGCTCGAAAAGTTTAAAAATGAAGAGGCCAAGGGTCTGACTGCTCTAAAGCTGATGAAACTTAGTGAGGACAATTTTCAGAAAGTGGAAAAGCGTCTGAAAAATGCTGCACGGAAGCTGATCAAGGTTGAACAGGAATCAGGTTTCAAAGCAACCGAACTTTCTACGGCAATCCGTGCCATAAGAGAAGGTGAACACAAGTCCCGCATTGCCAAGTCTGAGCTGATTGAGGCAAACCTGCGCCTGGTTGTTTCGATTGCCAAAAAATACACCAACCGTGGTCTTCAGTTTCTTGATCTCATCCAGGAAGGCAACATCGGTTTGATGAAGGCTGTTGACAAGTTTGAATACCAGAGAGGTTACAAGTTTTCTACATATGCAACCTGGTGGATACGGCAGGCCATTACCCGTGCAATAGCAGATCAGGCCCGCACAATCAGAATACCTGTCCATATGATAGAAACAATCAACAAGCTAATCCGGACCAGTCGCCAGCTTGTTCAGGAGAATGGCCGTGAACCCTTACCGGAGGAGATTGCTGACAGGATGCAGCTACCACTGGACAAAGTCCGCAAAGTTTTGAAGATAGCCAAGGAACCGATCTCTCTGGAGACACCAATTGGTGAGGAGGAAGATTCACATCTTGGAGATTTTATTGAAGACAAGGGGGTTGTAAACCCACTTGAAGCTGTGATAAAAGCTAATCTGTCCGAGCAAACCTCACGCGTGCTGTCAACACTGACCCCACGGGAAGAAAAAGTCCTCAGGATGCGTTTTGGAATTGGTGAAAAGAGTGATCACACCCTTGAAGAGGTAGGCCAGGACTTTGAGGTAACCCGTGAAAGGATTCGCCAGATTGAGGCCAAGGCATTACGCAAGCTTCGTCATCCCAGCCGCAGTAAAAAATTAAAAAGTTTTGTCGAGTAAAGGCCATGTCAAAAAAACAAAATTTCTCTCGTTTCCTGTTTTTAGCCCCGCTTCTGGTTCTGTTACTCTGCCTTCTGGCCCCTGGCCAGCTCAGGGCGGAGATTGACGATTCATCACTGTTCATGGAGGCTTTCAGCGCATTCCAGGGCAAGGATTATCTCCTTAGTATTGAGAAGATAAACAAGATGGAACAGCTCTATCCAGATTCGCCTTTGCGGGATGTGTCACTGCTGATGCTGTCCAGAGCCTACTATCGTGCCGGCTACAATGATTCTGCAGCTTTAAAGATTAACCAGTTTTATAAGGAATTTAATGGAAGCCGGCTGTCAGAATCCATAGAACCAGAACTTGCAGCAATCGGCAAGAGGCGCGAGGCTGGAGAAAAAATTGCGCCAAACAAGCAGTTGCAAGCCGCTGCTTTAAAGATACGTAATGAGCAGATAGCCATAGCACGCGCCGCAGCCTTGAAGGCAGAGCAGGAGAGACTTGCGCTTGAACGTGCTGAACGGGAACGGATAGCACGTGAAAAGGCAGAGGCGGATCGGAGAGAACGTGAACGACTGGCTGCCATAAAAGCGGCACGCGATGCTGTACAGTTTGATGTTGCCATGCAAAATATCGCTCCTGTTCTTGAAGCCGGAACTGATGTGCTGGTGCCATTTAAGTTGATCAACCATACTAAAAACACTGAAGAGTTTGAACTTGAGGCGATATTACCCCCGGGAGTAGATGGAACGATTATACAAAGTTCCTCTAAAGATCAACCGGTACGAAAAATCAAGCTCCAATCAAACCAGCAAGTTGAGCTAATGATCTCTTTCAAGATGCCGTCTTCAAGGGTTGATGGTTCACGAATGGTAACCACTGTAAAGGCAACATCAACAAAGTTCAATGATATCAGCAAACAAAGAGATATAACCGTTATTGCATCAGCACCGTTATTACGGGTTGTATCACGTGTTCAAAGTAAGTATCCTGTCGCAGGAAGTCAGGATATTTACAAGGTTACAATGTTGAATGTCGGATCCAGAAACGCAAAAGAAGTTGATTTACGCATAAACCTGCCAAAGGAATTGAAGCTGATTGATGCCGGTGGAAATGGCTGCTGGATTGAAAACGAACAACAGGCTGCATGCAGGGTTGACGCCTTGCAGCAAGGCACTTTGACAGAACGCCAGCTAAAGGTATCAGTACGTGAGGATTCGGCTGGTAAGGTAGCAAAAGGCTATGTAGATGTGCTGCAGACTGTATTGCAGTTAAAAGACAGCTTTGCAGGCGTTCCTTTTACTGTGAAGAAAAAGTGAATCATCCCTTCCCGTCATGAGCTATGCGCCTTTCAAACAGTCTCAGGATGAATGGTAACAATTATTGGATTATCTTCCGTTCATGTTGGAGGTGTCTACTTTGAAAACACGGAAACCGGTGTCGAGATTTTGGGTGGTGAGGGGGGGGGCTCTTTGATCTTTTGACCGGCACGGCGGATACGCTCTTTTCCTATTTCGGCAATGGTTTTGTAACCGGCTTTGAAAGCCTCTGTTTTTTCATCGCAAGGTTCGGGGAGCTGTACCATGATGAATTTACGGTTGCCGTTGTCTTCAGAGTTCTGTTGCATGACGGCGTGGGCGGTTGTGGCGGAGCCGGAGAAAAAATCGATGACAATTGAGTTAGCCTCGGTTGAGAGCTGCAAAATACGCTTCAACAAGCGAACAGGTTTGGGTGTTTCAAAAACTGCCGATTCAGGGAATAGATTATTAACTTCTTTTTTCCCTTCTTGGTTGTGTCCGACATCATCATATTTCCAAATCGTCTGACAAGCTGTGCCTTGTTTAACTTCTGAAAGAAATCGTTTCACGGCTGGGACATTGTTGCCGTCTGCCCCAAACCAAATGCGGTTGTCCGCAACCATTTGTTGAAAAACTGGTTCGGTGTAAACCCAGCAACGGCCATTAGGCAAGACATGTTGCTTACCGTTCGGAGCGGTCAATGCATAGAACTGGCTTTTGGTTCCGTGACCACCTTGAGCAGTTGCATCTGCTGGTTTCCATACTCCACGAGGATCATTATCAAGATTCCGATAGCGAGCGTTCATAGCATCAGTACGCTCCAATAGATTCGGATACCAATTCAGTTTGTTCTTGGCGTAAACCAATAGGAAGTCATGTGCTTCTGAGAACCACTTTACGGCATTCTGTGGGCTATAACGTTTTTCCCAAACTACTGTGCTTACGAAGTTTTGGTCACCAAAAACTTCATCGCACATGCGCTTCAAGCTTGCCTGTTCATTATCATCAATCGAAATAAAAATAACCCCGTCATCAGATAATAAGTTCCTCGCAAGTTTGATCCTAGAATAAATCATCGTCAACCAATCCGAATGAAACCGCCCATTGGCCTCTGTATTCGCTACTAACCGGTTTCCATGCTCATCTTTTTGATTTGATCGTTGGAAAAATTCTTCTGCTTCCTCGGCAAAATCATCTTCATATATGAAATCATTCCCTGTGTTGTATGGAGGATCGATATAAATCATCTTGATCTTATTCAGGTACGTCTCTTGAAGTAGTTTCAGTGCATCCAGATTATCCCCTTCGATGTAGATATTTCTGGTGCTCTCAAAATCAACGCTCTCTTCTTTGCAAGGCCGCAGAGTCTTGGCAATAGGGGCATTCTCAGTCAGAATAGCCTCGTTCTTCCCAGGCCAGTTCAAGGTATATCTTTCCCGTGGCCCTTCCACCAGACTTGATGAAAGCTCCTGCCGCAACAGATCAAAATCTATTCCGTTGACCGTTCTCTGTTCACCGTTTACCGTCGAAACCGTCTCCGTTAAGCAGTTGGGGAACAGCGACGCAATCTTCTTAATGTTCTCATCCACCAGATTTGGAGTTTGCATCTTCAGGCGTTCCATAAAATTTCCTCTATTCGTTTTTTCGGTCAACGGTCAACGGTGAACGGTCAACTTCACCAACCGCTCCTGCATCTCCCGCACCTTGGCGTTCAGTTCCACCTTGCGGTTAAACTGCTTTTCGCTGCTCATCTTTGCTTCAAGTGCCTTCAGCTCCCGCCGATACTTCCGAATCTGTCTGACCCGCTCCACCAGAGATGCCAACGATTCCCCGTTGCATGGCGGCAAATCAATATAGGTAAGAAGCATCTGCTCATACAGTGCTTTCAGGTCAAGAGCTACCGGAAGCGGCGTGGCCGGTAACGTGGCATCTGTCCAGCCGGTTTCAAAATATTCCTCTATTACCCACGTTCCTGATCCATCTTCCGCAGGTCGCTTAAAGGCCGCAATGCGCCCCTACAAATTCACCGCACCACCAAAAACGCTATCAATTCAAAGTAATTCAGGCCACTGATGGTATTGAGCAGGGCAGTTGTACCGCCACCAGTGAAGAGGCTGTCCAGGTCTTTATCCTCTTTGATGTCAATCATGGAGTGAATGGACTGTTCCAGTAAGCGGGAATAGGTTTCCATCTTCCGGCCATCCTGCGTTTCTTGGCCAAGCAGACAGAGATTGCTTTTTATATGGGTTAATGGCGTGCCAAATGCAAATATAAAGTTGCATGTTCAACCTTTACAGAATGGCGGCGCTATAATAGGATAGCGATATAATTTGAAAGGTCCGGTTGCTTCCCTTGCAAAAAAAATCATCTTTTTACGAACACAGCTCCACTCCCCCACTTGACACCCGCAGTACAATCAGAATGGTACTTGAAGAAGGCGGTCCAGGGTTCTGCGTCTTTTCCATCACCCCCATCTGTAATGCCAGTTGCCGTTTTTGCGGATTTTCACGCGATGTTTACAACCGTGATGATGGCAGCCATATAACCCTGGAACGGGCCATTGAAGCAATAGACGTGCTATATCGCCACGGTGTCCGCTATCTGGTGTTAAGCGGTGGCGAGCCGCTTCTGCATCCGGACCTGTCTGGTATTATAAAACATGCCAGACAGCTTGAGATGAATGTCATGCTGGTTACAAACGGCGGTCTTTTATCAGAGAAACGGATACAGACACTGGCAGAGGATGATCTTTCCGGGCTGGTCATATCAATTGATGCGGCAGACAGCAGCATACATGAAGACAACCGCGGTCTGCCCGGGGTTTGTGAAAAAATAAGACAGGCCAATATTATTGCAGAAAGACACAAGATATCCACAACAGCCTCGGTTACCATGAGCCGCCTTGTAGATTATGAGCAGTTGCCCGTATTTCTCAAATCACTTGGTTTTAAATGGGTAACCTTTTCCTATCCCTGCAGAGAGCTCGGTTCCAGCAATCTGGCGCAGACAGATAACAGCCTGATGGATTTCAGTAATGAAGAGCTGATTGCTGAATTTGACAAGATTAAAGAGATGAAAAAGCAGATGCGGGTATTGAACCCAACCCGTTCACTTGAAGAAATGCAACGTTTTCTGCGTAATGAGGAACAGCGCTACCCCTGTTTCGGGGGGTTCAGGTATTTTTATGTTGACTGGAACTCTGATCTCTGGCGCTGTCAGTACTGGCACAAGCCCATCTGCAAGGTCTGGGAATTTGATGAGTCAAAGACCATAAGGGATGGATGCACCCTCTGCATGATTGACTGTTACCGTGATTCCAGCTTGTTGCATCACATCGGTATCTCTCTGCATGATGCCTGGCAGGAACTTCGACACAAACGGCCATTAAGTGCGGTGAAAAAACTTGCCACAAGGGCCAGCCGTGATTCATTGCTCTCTGTTATTGAAGATATTGTCTGGATAAAGACCAACAGCTAAGGATGGCTTACAGAACAACATGAACAAACTCCGTTCGCCCTGAGCTTGTCGAAGGGCATCCGTTCATGATTCGACAAGCTCACCACGAATGCAACGAGAATCAAAACCTTATTAAAAAAGCGGCTTCACCTTTGGGGTGAGGAGTCTAATTCTTACAAGTCTTTGTCTTTAAACGTTGCGTCGTTGCGTCGTTGTGTGCAACTGCTTTTTTAAGGTTAAAACATTTGCACCTTTGCGTTAAGCCTTTTTTACAAGCCCAGCGCAAAGGTG
>DYNH01000097.1 GCA_020721175.1 Trichlorobacter lovleyi
ACCCTGAACCAAAAGAGGAGATAACGCTATGAAACGTGTACTATTATCTGTTGCAGGAATATTGCTGTTAACCCTGCTTTCCGGCTGTGGTTACAACACCATGCAAGCGAATGAAGAGGCGGTGATAGCAGCATGGGGCAATGTGGAATCAGCTTATCAGCGTCGTAACGACCTGATACCAAACCTTGTAGAAGTGGTTAAGGGCTATGCAAGGCATGAGGCAGACACCCTTAAGGCGGTCACAGAAGCACGTGCAAAGGTTGGCTCTATGCAGTTAAGCAAAGAGGTTATCAATGACCCTTCCGCACTTAACAAATTTCAACAGAACCAGGGTGAACTCTCATCCGCCCTTTCCAGACTGATGGTAGTTGCCGAGAAATATCCTGATCTCAAGGCGAATCAGAATTTTCTGGACCTTCAGAAACAGTTGGAAGGAACCGAGAACCGGATTAACGTAGCACGAGAACGCTATAACAAGTCTGCGCAGGTGTTTAATACCAGCATTCGCACATTTCCAAACAGCATGACAAACTCAATGTTGCTTCACTTAAAACGTAAAGAGCCGTTTAAAGCCGAAGAAGGGGCTAAAACTGCCCCGAAGATAAAATTCTGACCGGTTGGGCAAGAGGTTAAAATGAGTTTTAATCCTATAAAACTGTTGCTACTTACAGTCATAACGTTTTTCTGCCTTGTGCAGTCAGCTTCTGCCCTTGATGCGCCACCTCTAAAAGGCAGAGTCAATGACTATGCAGGGATGCTCTCGCCAAAGACAGTTCAGTCGTTAAACATCAGGCTGGCTGACTTTGAAAGGGAAACTACCAACCAGGTGGCGATTCTGACTGTTCAATCACTTGAAGGTGATACAATTGAAGGTTTTGCTATCAGGGTGGCTGAGGCATGGAAGATCGGACAAAAAGACAAGAGTAACGGTGTGCTTCTGATTCTGGCAAAAAAGGAGCGGAAAATCAGGATTGAGGTCGGCACAGGTCTGCAAGGTGTCTTGCCTGATATAACCGCCGGACAGATTATCCGCAATGTAATTGCACCACCGTTAAGGGCTGGTGACGCTGATGGAGGAATAAGTGCCGGAATCGCCTCTATCATTGACGCCACAAAAGGTGAATTTAAGGCTACGGCTGCTGATCAGAAAACTGTAAAGAAAAAAAGCAGCAGTAAATACAGTACATTTCTGATATTATTGGTTTTAGGTCTGATTGTAACTGTAGTTGCAGCCTCATCTTCCCGCACAGGCGGCATTATTGCCGGAGCCCTGTCTCTACCGGCAGCGTCATGGATTGGGCTAGGCGCAGTTCTCTGGAAACTTGGTGTTCTTGCACTGCTTGGTGGTGCCGCTGGTTTGCTGATAAATTTGTTGCTCCGTCTTTTTAACTCCGGTGGTGGAGGTTATGGCGGCGGCGGGTGGGGCGGTCCAACCATATTTTACGGTGGAGGTGGAGGTGGCTCTTCTTCCGGTGGAGACAGCTTTGAAGGCGGCGGCGGTGATTTTGATGGAGGAGGGTCTTCTGACGACTGGTAATTTGCATTCTTTGCAGTATCTGCTATTCTTTTGATTAAATCAGATGACTTTAAGAAACAAAAGGATACCGATGTGTTACATGTCCTGCTGATAATTGTAATACTTTTTATAACCCCACTGTCTGTCGTTGCCACCCCGATAAAACCGGCTGATGGAGAACGTCTGCTGGTGTTAAGGGCAACCGGTTCCACTGCTGAATATGAACCTGCAGCCCAATCAGGTGTTTATGACAGCATTATTGAATACCTGACTGACAGGGGATATCGTGTAGTTGACCGGGCAGCCGCAGAACAGGCCTCCATACAGATAGCAGCTACACACGAAATTGATCCTGTCCTTAACAAGGCTGCTGATTATGGACTTAAATTTCTGGCCGAATATACTATTCATTTCAAGACATCAACCATTGTAAAAGAGCCTGTCAAGGGTATTGGAGCCCTTGTCCGGGTTAAGGCAAAGATAGTTGATAACACCGGAGCTCGTATTGTTACCGCCAAGTCAGCAGATGCATCCTCAACCGGATTCACTCCTGATGACGCTGTAGAAAAGGCATCCCGTTCAGCGGGTAAAAAACTTGTTGTGCAGTTGACAAAAGGACTTGAACTTTACGTAAAACAGAACGGAACTGAAGGCAGGACAATTACAATGGTTTTTGAAGGGCAACAGAACAAGGTAGACAAACTTGGCGTTTTCCTTGAAAAGAACAGTGCAGTTGCAGCAATCAAAGAGCTGGAATCAGGCGGAGGCAAATCAACCTTTGAAATCATCAGTAAGGTGCGCCGTGACCAATTGGAGAGGGAGTTGCTGAATATTGCATCCCAACAGAAGATAGTACTGCAAAAAATAAGATCAGAAGGCTGCCGCAGTACATGGAAAATAAAATAGGAGGGAAAAACATGAAAAGAATCCTGTCACTTGTAATCTGTCTGATGCTTGTCAGTGTTACTGCTGCTTTTGCAGCGAAGGTTACCGCAACTGGCGAAGGCCCGAACAAGGAAACTGCTCTTGCAACAGCCATGAGACGGGCGGTTGAGCAGGGAGTGGGTGCATTTGTCAAATCTGACACCACAGTAATTGATTCAGCGCTGGTGGACGACAAAATCCTTTCACACAGCAGAGGCTACGTAACCAGTTACAAGATTATCAGGGAAGGAAAAACGGAAGATGGATTTGCTGTAACTATTTCAGCTACCGTTGATAGCAAACTGCTAAAAGGGGATATTGACGCACTGACCATCCTGCGCAAAAACGCAGTGGTAGGCAATCCACGCATCCTGGTAGCGTTCAGCAACAAGTCAAAAGACAAGCTTTTTAAGGACAAAGAGTTTACTGAAGAGATATACAATGGCATTGTAGAAGCACTTACTGACAAGCAGTTCCGTGTAGTTGACAAGGCATCTGCCGAGCGTTTTTCCATGCAGCAGGCCGAGACCCATGAAATTGATGTGGACCTTAACCGTGCTGCAGCCTACGGACTCAAATACCACGCCGAATATACCCTGTTCTACAATGTAAGCGGTGTTGTAAGGGAAGGAGCTATCGGCAAGAGTGTGCTGCTGAATGTAAAAACACAGTTGATTGATAATACCAGATCGCAGGTTATTACCAGTAAAAAGGTTGAACAGACCGGTATGGGGCAGACAGTTGATCAGGCCCTTGAGAAGGCAGCTCGTGACGGTGGCAGAAAGATAGTTAATCCGATGATAGATGTCCTTTCAAGGCACTGGATGGAGATGCAGCAGAACGGCGCCTTGTACACCATCATTCTTGACGGTGTGGAGGATCCGGAAGAGATTGCACAGTTTACTGAAATGTTTGAAAAATTTCCCCTGGCTTCCGGTGCGAGAGAGGTTGAATCAGGAGGGGGCAAGACCACCTTTGAGGCAAGTTACAAGGGCAAGCGAGATCAACTGGATCGTGATGTATTGCGCACAGCCAAGGAACTTGGCTGGACCATGAAAAAGATTCGCGCGGAAGGTGCCAGAAGCACCTGGAAAAAACAATAGGGGGCCACTATGCAACGGATAACCGTCTATATTCTGTTTATTGTTCTGATGATTGCAGGGGTAGCGAATGCCGAACGGTTCTCAGCCACAGGTCGTGGCACATCTGAAACAGCGGCTGTGACAAATGGCCTTAACAGGGCCATTGATCTGGCTGTGCTACAGATACTGGATGAAGATACGGTAAATAATAACAAACAAAAAATAGCTAAGGCTCTAAAGGGCAAGACAAAAAAACTGGCTCGTCTGCTACAGAAGAGCGAACCGGAGTTTACCGGTGCAGGCTATGAAGTTCAGTTGACAGCCGATGTCAATCTGCATCTGTTAGAAAACGAGATCAATTCACTGGGATTAATGCAGGATGCCATGGGCAATCCGCGTATAATGGTGCTTTACAACCCAAATCTGCCACAGGGGGCCAAACTGGGCAGGACTCACGATGATCTTGAAGCATTTTTTGACAATTCCTACGGTGCTATTGTTGATCTGCTTACGGAGAAAGGTTTTGATGTTATTGACAAGACTTCGGCTCAGAAATTTTCAATCCAGGTGGCTGAGACCCACGAGATTGATATTGATGCCAATCGGGCCGCTGCTTACGGACTTAAGTACAATGCAGATCTGGTACTCTATTATCAGACCGTTGGCATCGGCAGGGAGGGCTACTGGCATTATAGCGGTGGCGCTGCAAAGATATTCCTGCGTGCCCAGTTGATCAACCCCACCACATCGCGAATTATTGCCAGCAAGGATGTTGAATCAGGTTCCTACGCCGGCACGATTCAGGAAGCCCTGTACCGCGCTGCAAAAGATGTTGGGCACAAGATATCAATTGTTATGATTGAATCCATTAAAAAGAACTGGAAGCGTGAAAAATCAGGTGCCGGCACCTTTATCATCGTATTGGACGGAGTGTCTGAACTTGATGAGATCAATAGCTTCAAGGACAGCCTCAAGGCTGTTCCAGGTATGGAAAAAATCCGTGAACGGGAATCTGGCGGAGGTAAGACCACCTTTGAAATCAAATCAGGCAGCACTGCCGATGCTGTCAAAAAGGCGGTTAACAGGGTTGGCAAGGAACTGGGCTGGTATCTCAAGCTGGTACGTTCTGAAGGTTCACGCAGTACATGGAAACGTCAATAAATAAAGGAGAACAACAATGAAACGCTTTTTGTTTCTTTTTATTACCATCTGCCTTTTGGTTCTGCCTGTTTTGGCCTCAGCCGAGGTTCGCACCTATACCGAAATTGTGACTGTAAGGATTGATGACGATGAATACACTGCCCGTAAAAAGGCAGAGCAACGCGCCCGTGAGCAGGCGTTGGAACATTATCTGCGTGATGTCTATCCGGACCGTGCTGCCACACTTAATCTTACCGGTGATGAAAAATACATTAAAGACCTTGAAATACTGGAAAGCAGTACTGAAGGTATGTTTTCAAAAGAGTTGAAGGCCAAGATACGAGTGACCATTAACGAAGAGGCGGTGCGCTCTTACCTGAAGAGACAAGGAGCTGTAACCGGTAAAAATGAAGAACGCCGGATTGTAGTTATGATAATTCCAGGCAAGATGGATACTGGTGACGCCCCGATGATCCTGGATAATGTGCGGGCTGAAGTCCGCCGCAGTCTGACCGCTGCAGAATATACAGTAATTGATTCCGACGACGATGCAGTCAATCAGGCCTTAACTGAAGAACCTGATTATAACAGAATGGTTCAGCACATTAATAAAATTGCAGATGAACTTGCAGACAAGGGCGAGTGGCTGGTGCTTGGCAAGGTTGATGTAAGTGTGGCCCCTGCTGGAAGTGCTTATGTGTATCGGGCAATGATGACCGGAAAGACTGTCAGTCTGGCAAGCAGGGATTTGATGTGGGAAGGAAATCCTGACGGTGTTGCCCGTGCTTCAAAGGAAGAAGCAAAGGCCGCCATCCGTCTTGCTGCTATTGCAGGTGGAAAGGCCTTTGCAAAAGAGGTTGTAAATGCCCTTAACACCAAGACTCTAACCCAGGAGCGCCGTGGTGCCCGTTTTGAAGTGGTTCTGCCCACTGCCGGTAACTATCGCCTTGAACGTAAACTTCTCAAACTGCTTGGTCAGGATATTATCGGGCTTAAAAACGTAAGCCAGAAAAACAGGGGTAAAGGCAATATGGTTGTAGACCTCTACTATGCCGGAAAGATCAGTGATCTGGTTGATCTGTTGATGGATAACTTTGAGAAGGATTCTCAACTTGCCAACTGGAATCCAGAAATTCAGGGTAATCGGGTAGTTTTCAGATAACGGATGTTAGTGAACATGCCAGGAGGACTGGTTATGAAATTTGCATCGCTGTTAAACTCACTTAAGTTTATATTGATAGCTGGTATGCTTTCATTTGCTGTAGCTAATATGTCCGGCTGTGCTACTGGTATGGCCAGTCTCGAATGCGGTGTGGAATCTATGAACCCTACGGTTATGGGTGCACTGGATTCCTTTGAAAGTGCTGCGCTTGCTATTAAATTATCCAACTTTGTTCTGCTAAGGGCACCTATTTCAGAGCAGGAAGTCTGGCCGGAGGCACTTTTCGGGGCGCCTTCAGGGGAGGCGCTACTGATGATGGGGCTGTCTCTGTTCGCTTCTTCACAAGGTATTACTGCCGCTATCGAGATTGATCCAAAGACCGGTTGGCCACGTCCCACAAGTTCACTGTATCTCTTTATGAAGGAACGGGAGCAGTTGCTGAACAAAAAGATCAACCGTGATGATTATTTTTACTTTAAATCACAGCCCCAGTCAGTCTATTACCGTGAACTTGGTGACCGCAAGAAGCCTGGTATCGTACACGATTATGTCTATCGCAATCCACTGATGGCCTACGGAGTTGTAACCAATAATAAAAACGAGATGCTGCAACTGGCAGAGGAGATTAACCTTACAGCCAAGGGTTACAGCCGTTGCGATGCCTTTTTGCGCAATGCCAAAGGCAATGAAGATGCTTCTGTCAAGCAGGCGGCCTGTAAGGATCCAGCCCTTAAGGATGAGGTAATAACCGCTGCCTTAAAGGAAAAAACCGAAGATATGGCCATTATGGAGCAGAACTACGGCAGACTGGCCAATAAGGTTTACGATGCCTCGGTTGCCGGAGCGGATTTTACCATGGCCGCCCTGACCAAGATCGGATGTGCCGTGGTTAACGGAATCCGTGCCTTCCCCAATATCCAGCAGGAATTTCAGGGGGTCAAAGGGGTCTACAATGCCGCAATGCTGTTCCCAAGAATCAGGATGGTGTTCAATTCACTCACTATTTACAAGAACAATCTTGGTCTGCAATATACGGTTTACAGCACCATGTATCAGCAGATCAAGGGGAAGTACCAGATAAAGGATCAGGATCCAGCCCAAGAGCAGAAAAACAGAGCCGCTATCCGCAGGATTGAGGTGGCTGAAGCAGTTTTAAAACAGCTTGAACCCAAATTTAAACTGGCCTTTGCTGGTGAACCAGTGTTCTTTACTGATCATGAGCTGAAACAGATTGAGACAGTTGCAGCAATGTTTCCGGCTGTTGATGAAATGACAAGGCTGGCGGCTCTTGAGAGACTGCCATAATCATCAGAAAAGGAGCTGATTATGATTCGTTACCTGCGTTTTATCGGTTTATGCCTGATTGTACTAATTCCATTCGGCTGCGCAACTGCACCGGATACTGTTTATGTAACAGAGGCACAACAGGTTACAACACTGGCACTGGAGCCGGTTAACCTTGATGACATAAACCTTAAAAATGATCTGAACAGAAAATTTCCAAACCAGTTACCTCCAGAACTGACACAGGAGCTGATGAGTGATATTCAGGCACAACTGGCCAACACCAAGAGGTTTACCAGGGTTCTTATGAACGCCTCTGACAGCGAGACGTATATCATAGAGCCCAGGATTGAAGGGCTTAGCTATTTTGAATCACCAATGAACATGGACCCTACCCGCAAGCTGGTAACCTTCAAGACGCTGGTAAGGCTTGATGTAAAGTTTATGAACACGAAAGGACAAATAGAACTTGTTAAATCCTACAGCGACAACCGAAAGCTGGATATAAAGGTACCCAGAAAGGAGGTGCTGTCTGCTGCAAAGATCCAGGACAGTTTCAAGCGGGCAGTAACCATCGGCTTCAGGGCAGCGGCAGACCGGCTAGGCACCGGATTTAATCCAAGTTATGAAATGGGAACCATCAGCCGTATCAATGGCAAGATCGTCTATGTTCAGATAAACACATCAAAACTTCGCAAGGTACCCAAAAAACAGCAGGCGATTGAGGTTGTTGATGACGGCAACCAGGTGCTCGCAAGCCTTGGAGAGCTTCAGATTGAAGATGGCAATCTTTCTGGACGCTACTTTGAAAAAGCTGGAATGTCTATTAAAGAAGGTATGAAGGTCAGGGCAAGAGTAAATGCCATGCTGTTGGAGTAAACAAAAGGGGTTCCTCGCTATTTTAAGCGGGTAGCTGGTTTTTATTCTGCCATGTCTTACCCGCTTAAAACAGCAAAGAGCCTTTAAGACCATATAGACGCAATATATTTTGACCTGTTCTGGGGCTGCATGTTGGCGTATATTTTTCATCGTTCCCACGCTGAAACGTGGGAACGATGAAAAATTGCCGGCTCAAAACCGTATTCGACCGGCTACATCACGGAAAAAATCACACGACCATATTTCAATCATCTGTTGGTCTCTTAAAAAAGGGGCCACATCGTTTTGTGCCTGACGTACATCAAGTTTTTCAATAGCTGAATTCAATATTTCTCCAAATTTAGCCTGAGTAAGAGGGTCATCCCCTTTCCAGTGGCCTGTCTGGCGCATCCGCTGTTCAAGGTGTGTCAGATGAAGTCGGGGATGGTTTGCCGCATACCAGACAAAATCATACCAGTCCCGTCCTTTAACATGATTTTTACAGGTTCTGCAAAGTAGCGCGTGCATCTTGCCGGCAAAGATATCCGGCAGTTCGTAGCAACGCGCAGAGAACGGAATAGGTTGCAGCAATAGCGTGCTTTAGTGGAAAAACCAGGAGGGGGGTCGCTGTCTACTTCAATTTTCACCTTAAGGACTTGGCCCTGAGCGATCTGCCCTGCCAGATTGTCATCTGTCTCTATCACCAACAACTCGTTGCGCGTGTTAGCCTTGAGGAAGGCTGAATGAACCGGTGTTGAAAGTGATTTGTCAGCCATTTCAACCTTAACGTTGAAGCCAAATGCAAGCAGCTCTTTCTCAACCGCAGGGGTAAATCTCTCAAGTTTGAAGCTGGTTGAGGGTTGCAGCAGGGAAAAGTCCAGGTCTTCTGAGAACCGATCCAAGCCGTACAGAATTCGTAATGCAGTGCCACCATAGAATGCTGCGTGTTCAAAGAACTTTGCACGCCAGAGTCCAAGCAGTGCAATCTCCTGAATAATTTCACGCAGTGCTCTAAACGATTCGTCAAGGCTCCTCGGTTCATATCTGGTAAGCATTCGGGCAACAGCTTCGTGCATCTCCGGCTAAGCTCCTTTTTTCAGACGTATGATAACATCACTTAACAGCTTTACCCTCCGGGAACGGTATCGTTCGGCAAACTCCACAATCCGTTCTGGATTCAGATTGGCCAGATCAGCCGAATTAATCCGGAGGTTTGAAAACAGGTACTCGTGAAGCTCTTTTTGTGTTGAAATACGAGTGCCATGTTCTGCCATAATACGGTCTGTCAAAGCCTTTTCCGGTATGTGAATCTGACCCCACTGGCGTTATGTGAGATACGGTTGCCGATGTTGATGTACAGTAATATTGATGGTATAAAATTAATAACCGATCAACGAATACACACCATGCTGTTAATTATATAGCGTCACTTGCAACCAATCATTTTAAGCTGGATAATGGCGCCTAT
>DYNH01000098.1:0-6950 GCA_020721175.1 Trichlorobacter lovleyi
TCCGGCTTAAAGCCTGCCGGAATGACACAATTCGGGACTTTTGAAAGAGGCTCAAGGTATTACCAAATCTCATCAACATGGATCCGCTGTCATGTTTCTGTTGCCAAAAGGGAAGCCCCTAACCGAAAATGTGCCTATTTCAAAAGTGCAATTGTCTTTTGCAATGGAAAAGCTTAAAAGAGCCGGACTGACCGGTTGTGCCCTGTTTGATTTTCCTGCTTCGGTATCTGCTGTAGTGTTTGAAAACGGCAGGTTAATGGCCGCTATTGTCCACCTTGAAAACAGAGAATTCAGGGATCAGCCAGCTATGCAGATGCTTGCCGAGATGATTCCGAAAGAAACCAACGGTAACTTCAGCGTATACGAACTTTCTAAAGAGTTTACTATACCACTTGTTGCCCTTTTAAAAGGACAACAAGTAATCAGCGGTCGCGAGATCAGCAGGAAATTACTGAATTCGCTGATTGAAAAAATCCGGAAAGAGCAGATGACCGCCACATTAAAGCTCTATACCGATGATCGTTGCGGTCTGGTCTTCTATTACAATGGACATACAGTCGGTTTTTTTCATGACGCTTCAAAACAGATAGAAACAACAGCTCATAAAATCAGACAGATAGCTGAACTGCCAAAGGTTCGCGCCGATCTTATGGTGCTTGGCGATACCAAAACAGACAGATGTGATCTGAACATACCGTCTTTTATACGAACAGATATTGATGTATCAGACTGGTTATCTCCACCTGAACTTGAAAAATCCATCATTGAACTGGTTGGTCTGCATACAGGCAAACTTGGCAGGGCCCTGGCTGAAAAAGAGCTGCTGCGTATCGGCGGGGCTGCCACTCTGAAAAGTTCTGAAAAACTCCAGGAACTGCTTGCCGCCATAGAAAAAGGCTCAAGGCTTTTGACAAGCGATAGCAGGATACAGGAAATCAGGAACTCTATCGCTTCAAAGACAGAATATCTGATATAACAATCTACAAAAACAGGGAATCTTTTACACACAGAACTAATTTATATGGACTTTACTGCCTTCTTTCAGATTCTCACTTCAGTTTTACCTTTCCTGCCAAAGGTATATCATCAGGTAGTAATTGACATTTACAGCATTATCACCCTCTTTTGCTGGTTTTTTGCAACAGTAGTCAGTTTCTTCTTCAGCCTTAACAGTGCCAGGATCTGGACCAGCATTTCAGTCGGTTTTTTCCTGCTGTTCATTTGCCAGTTCTGGCAGTTAAATCCATGGTATGAAACCATTAACATACTGGTTGCAATCCAGCACGCTGCAGGGGCCATATCTGTCATACTAATCAGTATCGGTATTTATGAGTATTTTTTATTTACACGTACCCTTGAGATTGCTGATTCAAAAAAAACCATCTACATCGGCACAGCTTTTATTATTCTCACATCAATTCTGATAATAGCCATGAACCCCAAACCATCACTGTATGTAACAAGAAACATACATCTGATGAGCAGTACGGTCTGGTTCTACCTTTGTTTGATAAACATCCTGACTGTTATAAAGATTTATACGGCCATGAAAGGCTCTCCCATATCAAAAGGAATACTTTCATTTGGCCTGTTTTTTGTTTTTGCACTGGTTTGGAAAGGGACTGACCTTTACCTGATGATCTACCAGTGGGACGAATCATGGCTTGACATAACAAAAATAAGCAGTCTCTCAACTGATATCTCACTGCATTCTTCCAGGGTAAAAATAGCGGACATGATTCTAAAAACATTCAATTTTTTAACGGGGTTATCAGTTGCAGGCTCATTAGCGTACCTGTACAGACTATTAAGATGAGGGATATTCATCGTCATTCTCTTGAAAAATCATTCAATTTCATATATTTTTTCGTTTTTGTATTTTTCATCCAAAATCAAACGATGGAGAACACCTTTTGGATAAACCAGTGCAACAGCTACAACAGTCTCAACAGGATATTCTGCCTGAGAATCTTGGTGACAACTCTTTTTGTCGGGATCTGGGGATACGCTACCCATACCTGGGTGGTTCCATGGCCCAGGGAATCAGTTCGGTCCAGCTCTCGATTGCACTTGGCAAGGCTGGAATGCTTGGTTTTTTCGGTTCGGCAGGACTGTCTCCTGATACTGTAGAAACTGCGGTTGACCAGTTACAGGCAAGCGGAGTGCCTTTTGGCTGCAACCTGATCCACTCTCCACAGGAACCTGAACTAGAATCTGTCCTTGCTGAACTGTATATCCGCAAAGGGGTACGTCTGATTGAGGCTTCGGCATTCCTCGATATCACACTTCCCCTGGTTCGCTACCGTCTCCACGGCATTCATCGTTCAGCAGACGGAAGCATCACCACACCCAACCAAATCGTAGCCAAACTATCCAGGGAAGAGCTGGCTGAAAAATTCTTTTCTCCCCCGCCGGAAAAACTGATCAACGCACTCCTGCAAAGGGGAGATATCACCCATGAACAGGCCACACTGGCCGGACAGATTCCACTGGCAAATGACATAACAGCCGAAGCTGATTCCGGCGGTCATACTGACAAACGCCCGGCCCTGGCCCTTTTCCCAACCATTCAGTCCGTGTCTGCAAGGGCACAGCATAAATACGGCTATATCAAGCCACTTAGAGTTGGACTGGGCGGAGGGATAGGAACACCGCAGGCAGCGGCAGCGGCATTCAGCATGGGCGCAGGCTGGATTATGGCAGGTTCCATACATCAGGCATGTATTGAATCCGGCACATCAGACATTGTCAGGAAGCTGCTTAATGAAACCCGTCAGGCAGATCTTGCAATGGCCCCGGCAGCAGACATGTTTGAGATGGGGGTTACTGTTCAGGTGGCTAAACGTGGCACCATGTTTGCCATGCGCGCAGCCAGGCTTTACGAACTTTACCGCAACCATGACAGTCTTGAGTCAATCCCTTCTGCTGAACGTGAAAAATTGGAAAAAACCATCTTTCTTGCACCGCTGGATGATATCTGGCACCAGACCCGAAGCTTCTTCATGCAGCGTGATCCGCGCCAGGCAGAGAGAGCTGAACGAGACCCCAAACATCGCATGGCGCTGGTCTTCCGCTGGTACCTGGGACAGGCCGCCCACTGGGCAAGAAAAGGTGTGCCTGACCGCGCCATTGATTACCAGATATGGTGCGGTCCTGCCATGGGGGCCTTTAATGAATGGGTTAAAGGCAGTTTTCTGGAGACGCCATCCAATCGGAAAGCTGCCTGTGTTGCCCTCAACATACTGGAAGGGGCTGCTGCCATCATTCGCTCAAACATATCAAGATTTACAGGAAACAACACAGCTTCCCAACAGATGAAACCGGAAATTAAGGAGTACCCTGCGTGAAACAGTCAGATCAGGATCGGAACCTTTCCACAGTTGGAGTGCCGCTGGCTATTATCGGCATCGGCTGTCTCTTTCCAAGATCAGAGAACAAGACAGCCTTCTGGGCCACCATCCGAGAAGGGGTGGATGCCATTACCGAAATACCTGAAACCCATTGGCGCATAGCTGATTTTTTCGATCCGGACCCCAAAACTCCTGATCACACTTACGGAAAAAGGGGCGGTTTTCTCTCTGCTGTACAGTTCAATCCTATGCAGTTCAACATTCCACCGAATGCCATTGAGGCGATTGATACATCCCAACTACTGGGACTGATGGTTGCAGGCCAGGCGTTAAAGGATGCAGGTTACGGGGCAGACAGGGATTACGACCGGAGCAGGGTCAGTGTGATACTTGGGGTAACAGGAGCCCTTGAAATGGTAATACCGCTTGGCGCACGTATGGGGCATCCACGCTGGCGTGAGGCACTGAAAGAGGCAGGCGTTGCCCCTGAGCAGGCTGAAGATGTGGTACAGAGAATTTCCGATTCCTACGTTGGCTGGCAGGAAAACTCTTTCCCCGGTCTTTTGGGCAATGTGGTGGCTGGAAGGATCAGCAAACAGTATGACCTGGGCGGTACAAACTGTGTGGTGGACGCAGCCTGCGCCAGCTCTTTCAGCGCCCTGCACCTGGCCGGAATGGAACTTGCTACCGGAGCGGCCGACATGGTGGTAACCGGAGGTGTTGACACCTTTAACGACATATTTATGTACACTTGCTTCAGCAAGACACCTGCGCTTTCGACATCCGGTGACGCAAGACCCTTTGACAGCTCGGCTGACGGCACCATCCTGGGTGAGGGATTGGGGCTGGTTATACTGAAACGTCTGGCTGATGCAGAACGGGATGGGGATCGCATCTATGCAGTGATCCGTGGTATCGGATCATCAAGTGACGGCAAGGGAGAAGCGATCTACACCCCAAGTGCCCCAGGCCAGAAAAAATCAATCATCAACGCATGCACCAATGCCGGAGTAACTCCGGACAGCATCGGCCTGCTTGAGGCTCACGGCACCGGAACAAGGGTTGGTGATATAGTCGAAATATCCGCAGCCCGTGATATCTACGGTGAAGCGAATCAACCCTGGTGCGCCATCAGTTCAGTCAAGTCCCAGATTGGCCATACCAAGGCCGCTGCCGGTGCGGCTGGTCTGATCAAGGCAGCCCTAGCACTGCAGCATCGTGTTATTCCCCCTACAATCAAGGTTTCCAAGCCTCTGGATGAAGTAACTGGCAAAAGCAGCCCGTTTTACATAACAACCCGCAAACGCCCCTGGATATCCAGGACAGGCGCGCCGCGGCGTGCAGCAGTCAGTGCGTTCGGCTTTGGCGGTTCCAACTTTCACACTATCCTTGAAGAGTACCGGCCACTTAAAGAAAGCGCCGACTGGGACGGATCAGTCCAGTTGCTTGCCTTCAGCGGCCCTGATGCTGCCGGAATTGACAGTCAGCTTGCAGCTATCCCCTTAAATCTGAGCCATGCAGAACTGCGTGGCTATGCGGCAAAAGTCAGGGACCGGTTTGATCCCGAGGCTAACTGCCGTCTGGCAATAGTCACGGATCAGAATACTATACTGGCCAACCTTGTCAAAAACGCCCGTTCAACCCTTTCCAGACAGTCTGAATCAAACTGGAACAGTCCGGACGGCATCTTTTACGCAACCGGCAACATCACCGGCAAGACAGCCCTGCTGTTTCCCGGACAGGGTGCCCAGTACGTTGGGATGCTAAGAGATTTGGCATGTGCCTTCCCCCAGCTTGTTGATACCCTGGAACAGGCTGAACAGGGTTCTGATATATGCCTGACAGACAGGATCTACCCTTTTGATCGCTTTGAAGATGGGGCGACAGAAAGACAGGAATCTGATCTCAGGGCAACCGACATTGCCCAGCCTGCAATAGGGGCTGTCAGTCTGGGAGTTCTGAGACTTCTGGAATCTTTCGGGTTTTGTGCAGATGCAGCGGCAGGCCACAGTTACGGAGAACTGACCGCCCTTTGCGCTGCCGGACTACTGGACGAACCCTCCTTCCACCGGCTCTCCCGCCTGCGTGGCTCGCTGATGGCTGCCGGAGACAGTGACAAGGGCACCATGCTTGCAGTATCAGCGCCACTGTCAAAGATTGAACAGTTGCTGGCCGAAGAGGGGATCAACCTTGTAATTGCCAATCGCAACGCACCCAGCCAAGCAGTCCTTTCCGGATCAAAAGAGGAGATTGAACATGCCAGAAGTGCCTGTGAAAAACACGGGATTACTTGCAAAAAGTTACAGGTTGGGGCTGCCTTCCACAGCAGCCTGGTCTCTGACGCAGCAGCGCCCTTTTTAGCCGCCCTTGCAGACATACCATTTGGCAAGGCTGTTATGCCGGTCTATGCAAACAGCACAGCAGCACCGTATCCTGTTGAAAGTGCCGCTGCAAAGGAGTTACTGGCAGGTCAACTGGCCAGGCCGGTAGAGTTTGTTGCCCAGATTGAGGCAATGTATGCTGATGGGATCCGCTGCTTTGTCGAAGCAGGTCCAGGGGCTCGCCTGTCTGGTCTGGTAAAGGCCATTTTGGGAGACCGCCCGCACACTGTGACTGCTGTTGACAGTTCAGGTGGCAAAAGACCCGGTCTGGTTGATCTGGCCCGCTGTCTTGCCCAGCTTGCAACCCTGGGATATATGATTAATTTGAAAAAATGGGATGAAGGATTTCAACTCCCTGAAGCTGCCACAAAGAAACCACTGCTTACCATCCCGTTATGCGGGGCAAATTATGTTAAACCCAGGGAGAAAAGACCGGTAAAACAGGAATTACTGAAAAAGAAGCAGAAAACTGTTGAAAGGCTGGGGCATGTTACAGATATGCATGGTCAGGGGGAAGAGATGAGGGCTGAAAAAACCTCGAAAGAACAGGAAGTTTTTATTCAGCAAGCATCTGCTGATGTCTCGCAGGAGACGCTGCTTGAATCTTTGAAGGTTACCCGAGAAGGCATGTCAATTCTGCAAAAGATGCAGGAAGAAACAGCCCAGCTACACCGGCGTTTTCTGGAAGGACAGGAAAGTGCTACCCAGACAATCCTGACGCTGCTTAATCTGGTGAATCAGGGACCGGAAAGGCAGGGGCAGGAAAGGCAGTGGCAAGAAAGGCAGGGGCCAGGGGCCGGGGGCAAGGGGCCGGAAAGGCAGGCAACGGACAAAGGCAAGGGGCAGGAAGTTGTTGGAGTGCTGCTTGCCATAGTCAGTGAAAAAACTGGTTATCCGGTTGAGATGCTTGAACTTTCCATGAGCATGGACGCTGATCTGGGGATAGATTCCATCAAGCGGGTTGAGATTCTTTCGGCACTGCAGGAACGTCTGCCCGGTTCCCCTGTAATCGGCCCGGAACAGCTTGGTGTCCTTAACACACTGGGACAGATCGCTGAATTCCTCGGCAGTAGTAACACCACAACACCAGTCAGCAACGTATCTGCAACCACTCAAAAAGACCAGACAGTTGAGACGCTGCTTGCCATAGTCAGCGAAAAAACCGGTTATCCGGTTGAGATGCTTGAACTTTCCATGAGCATGGACGCTGATCTGGGGA
>DYNH01000098.1:7050-9323 GCA_020721175.1 Trichlorobacter lovleyi
CCCGGAACAGCTTGGTGTCCTTAACACACTGGGACAGATCGCTGAATTCCTCGGCGCAAACAGCCATAAAGCTGCAACCGACGCCACGCACGCCTCAGTTCTGCAACCGGCCAGTGAATCTTACTTACAAACCACTGCCAAACCCCTTGCCACCCTGCATCGCAGCAGTATTGTGGCCATTAATCTTGCACCATCAGGTGACAAGATATCTCTTGCCCCTAACGGGGTTATTGTTGTGACCGACGACGGTTCCAGTTTCTCAACATGGCTTTGCAATCATCTTAAATCAATGGGTTACAGAGTAATACTTACAAAAGTTCTTGACATTCTTGAAATGCTTCCAAATGACGAGGTAGTCGGTCTGGTCCTGATAGCCCCGAATGAAGGCACTGATGACTCCTTCCTTAAAAACGGATTCAAACTTTTAAAACAGATGGCCCCGGGTCTTAAAAGGGCCAGCCGGGAAGGTGGGGCCCTGTTTGTTACAGTATCACGCCTTGATGGTGCCTTTGGCTGCAAAGAAGGCTCCCCCATAGTTGATCCGCTTTCGGGTGGTCTGGCCGGACTAAGCAAGACAGCGCGCTATGAATGGCCCGATGTCACCTGCAAGGCCATTGACCTGGGCATATTCCCGAACCAGACAGACGCAGCCGCTGCTGTCTCTGCTGAACTGTTCATTAACGGTCCGGTTGAAGTGGGACTGACGCCAGAGGGACGGTTTGGACTTTCACTGTGTGATCTGCCTGAACTGGCCGAAACTAATCCGCCGGTAAACCCTGGTGATCTGGTTGTGATTACCGGAGGTGGACGCGGGGTAACCGCTGCTGCTGCCGTGGCTCTTGCCAGCGCATGGAAGCCGCTGCTAGCCCTGTTTGGGCGCAGCCCACTGCCAACAGCAGAACCTGAATGGCTGAAATCTCTAGACGATGAAGCGACTATCAAACGGGCCATCCTGACCCATGCGACAGGGAAATTGCACCCCAGGGAGATTGAAGAGCGTTATCAGGCAACCATCTCTGGCCGCGAACTTCAGGCCACCATAGATAGAATCAAGTCTGTTGGAGGCAAGGCTGTCTACTGCTCGGTTGATATCCGTGACGAACAGGCTGTTGCAGACCAGCTTGAAGAGTTGCGTAAACAGTATGGAGCTGTCCGCGGGATTGTCCATGGCGCCGGTGTGCTTGCTGACCGGCTGATTGTAGACAAGACCAGAGAGCAGTTTAATCAGGTCTATGGCACAAAGGTACTTGGACTTCGCTCGCTGCTGGATGCAACCAGAAATGATGATCTCAGCTTTATTGCCCTGTTCGGCTCCACAACCGGTCGTCTGGGAAGATCCGGCCAGGTAGATTATGCCGTTGCCAATGAGGTGCTGAACAAACTGGCCCAGTTTGAGTCCCGCAGGCGTCCTGACTGCCGCACTGTCTGCATAAACTGGGGGCCCTGGGATGGTGGAATGGTTACTCCGGCGCTTAAAAAGGTATTCAGTGCCGAAGGGATTGACCTGATACCACTTGAGGCAGGGGCCAAACTGCTTGTAAATGAACTGGCTGCAAAAAACAGCGCTGTTGAGGTGACAGTTCTTGCCGGCACCAGTGGCACATCCCTTAATATAAACACCCCCAAACCGGCTACACCGCTTAAAGAGGCCCTCAAGCTGACCCTTAATGTGGATGACTTTCCGTTTATAAGCTCCCATGTCATTGATAACATGGCAGTATTGCCAATGGCTATGATTGTCGAATGGCTGGCATCTGCAGCCCTGCACGGCAACCCCGGCTTCCGCTTCCACGGCTTCAATGACCTGAGAATCTGCAAAGGGGTAATCATTGATCGTGCCAATCCATGCGCCTTGCAACTTATGGCTGGCAAGGCAAAACGTCAGGATGCCTTCTACAATGTGCCGGTGGAACTGGTCAGCAGTCTTGCCGAAGGTGGCAGCCTGCTCCATGCCCGTGCCGAGATTGTGCTGGCAAACCGCCTGCCAGAGGGTATCCGCGCCATCAAGGATCTGCCAACAACACCATATAGCCAGAGTACTGCCGTATATGATCAGCCGTATCTGTTCCACGGTCCGGACCTGCATGGGATTGAACAGATAACTTCCTGCTCTGACAAAGGAATTACCGCTCTGGTCAAGGCATCCCCTCAGCCGGCCTCCTGGATCAAGATGCCTTTGCGCAGTAACTGGCTGACGGATCCGCTGGTAATGGACAGTGCCTTCCAGATGATGATCCTCTGGAGCTTTGAACGGTTCGGCGCCGGATCACTCC
>DYNH01000099.1 GCA_020721175.1 Trichlorobacter lovleyi
TCCTAACCTCCCCCTTGAAGGGGGAGGAACTATTATTTGATGCCCTTCGCCTAACCTTGATCTGCCTGCGACTTGTGACTTTAATTCTTGTGGCATTGTTACTAATCTGCAAACCATCATTTGCAGACGATACTGACAAGCAACCTCCACAGGAAGCTGCATCTGCAGAAAAGACACTGCGAGAACAGCTTTATGGCAGTTATAGTCTGGGATGGGGTGAACTTGACTGGGAGACAGACCTCTATTACAGCAACATCTCTCTTACTGTACCGCTCACGGATAAACTTATGCCTGATTTTTCCGACCGCAGCGAGACAGAGGTATACAGCAAGCTGTTCATTGACTCGCTTGCGCCACGTTTTATGCTGCTTGAGGCTGCTGTAATGCCAATGCCGCTTGTAGGTGCGGGGTTAAGGGAATACGCTCCTGATTTTTATCATTTGGCAGATATAGGTAAAGAACAGAACGTAATCCAGTGGCTTACAGCCGGTTTTGAAGAACCTTACGCCTTTTCGCTGTTTTTGGGAGACATGGTAAGATTCACAAAACCTGGAGAAGAAAAACTTTCATACAACAAGGGCTATATGGGCTACCTTTTCAGCTACTCTAACCAGCACATCAAGAATAACATCCTGATACCTGATCATTCACTTGAGGCCGAATGGAAGTTGAAGGGTGAGCGTAGTTTCAGGCAAGACAAACTCTCATGGAGTTTCAGGATGGGGGCCAAGATACATCAGAACAGAGATATCAGTAACACTTTTTATCTGGGTTTCAGACGCAGTAATCTGGATTTCAAGGTAAACCCGTTTGATTTTCTGCGTAACAGCAGTTTTAACCTGCGCTGGGATTTTTCACAGAAGTCAGGCAAATTGCTCAGGCAAGAGTACGTGCTGGGCAAGAATATTCCAATCAAGGCCTGGGGGGTTACACTTAAACTTGATTTTGGATTGATCTGGGACGATCCTTCCCGCTACAGCGGTTCATTGAATAATTCCAGATCTTCAGACTTTTTATTTGTCCTGCGTCCCAACATTGTGTTCTAACCCATGACAACCACTGTAACTCTCCCACCAATTGCAGTTGCCCTCTCTGGCGGGGTTGATTCCGCCGTGGCAGCAGCCCTTCTCAAACAGCAAGGATATCCAGTCTTTGGCATTACCATGGCCGTATTGCCAGATAGCGCTGAAACATCTGCTGCAGAAAAGGTTGCTGCACATCTCGGTATACCTTTTCATATAGTTGACTTTACCGCCCGGTTTGAACAGCAGATCATCATCCCGTTTATAAACAGTTACCTGAACGGTGAAACTCCCAATCCCTGCCTGCGCTGCAACCAGTTGATCAAGTTTGGCCTGCTGCTTGAACAGGCCAGACTGATGGGCGCCGAATTAATGGCAACCGGTCATTATGCAAGGGTAAGGCTTGATGACTCAGGTCAGGCCCATCTTTATACCGGTCGGGATTGTTTGAAGGATCAGTCATATTTTATGGCAACCATTGGTCAGGAAGCCCTTAAGAGGATACGCTTTCCGCTCGGTGATCTGACTGGAAAGGTTCAGGTAAGGCAGTTGGCAGAGGATTTCGGCCTGCCTGTGGCTGATTCAAAGGACAGTCAGGATGTCTGCTTTTTGCCGCAAAACGGTTATGGGCCATTTTTTAAATCACGGAATGTCTGCCCTGAAGCCCGCGGTCTGCTTGTACACCGCAACGGCAAGCTTCTGGGGAGGCATAACGGCTTCTGGCAATACACAGTGGGGCAGCGCAGGGGACTTGGCCTTTCATGGACAGAACCGCTTTACGTAATCGAAGTAAACGCAGCGCGTAACCGTGTTGTGGTAGGGGAAGAAAAATACCTGTATGCCACGGGACTTCTGGCTGAAAATGCCGTCTGGTTCGGCAAGCCGCCTTTGGAACCTTTTGAAGCGCATTGCAAGATACGTTACCGCCATCATCCGGTTGCCTGCCGGGTAGAACCGCTGGAAGATGCCTCTCTGCGTGTAATCTTCAAAGAACCGCAGCGGGCCGTAACACCAGGACAGGCCATTGTAATCTACATAGATGATGAGGTACTGGGGGCAGGCTGGATAACCGGACCTGATCAATCGTGCTGACCGCAGATGAACAGGAACGCTATAAAAGACATCTGATGTTACCGGAAATTGGTGAAGAGGGTCAGGAACGGCTGTTGAAAAGCAGAGTGCTGATTATCGGCGCTGGAGGTCTTGGTGCGCCTGCTGCACTCTATCTGGCAGCCGCCGGGGTTGGTACAATTGGTATAGCCGATGGAGATCAGGTGGAACTCTCCAATTTACAGCGTCAGATCATCCATGGCTACGCAGATATAGGTTATCCAAAGACAGCCTCTGCCGGGCGTAGAATTAACGGAATCAATCCTGAATGCAGGGTGATAGAAATTCCGTTAATGCTTAACCATGACACACTGCAGGGGATGCTTGGCGACTATGATTTTGTGCTGGATGCTACAGATTCACTGGCTGCAAGGTTTATGATAAACGACAACTGCGTATTGGCAGGAGTCCCTTTTTGTCACGGTGGTATACTGGGGTTTCATGGCCAGATTATGACAGTGCTTCCAAAGGCCACAGCATGTTATCGTTGTATCTTTGAGGATATGCCTTCCGAGGAGGAAAGACGAGCCTGCGAGTTTGGCGGGATTTTCGGAGCCCTTCCAGGGGTTGCAGGTACCTTGCAGGCATCTGAGACTCTAAAGTATCTGCTTGGTGCAGGAGAACTGCTTGCCGGTCGTCTGCTTACAATTGATCTTTTGAAGATGCGTTTCAGAGAGATAACAGTAAGACGCAACAAAAGGTGCAAGGCGTGCGGCAATCAGCAAGACTTCAGTTAAGGACTGGTTTAATGCTGAGTAGTTACGTTTTAACAAAACCAGCCACCGATACTGGTTAATTTTCTACCGCTGACTGCAACTTGAGACACTTCCGTTCCGCCTTGTTTTTGTACATCAGCATATCGGCTGTCTTCATAGCATCCAAAAGCTCATCGGCATTTGTGGCAGTGTCAGCCCCAAGTGATAAAGACCGGGCATAACTACCCAGTTTGGAATCATTTTCCATCAACTTTATACGCTGCATGGTTGTCATAACCACATCATGGTCAGTGTGTGGAAGCAATACTGCAAACTCGTCACCACCGATCCTTGCGACCACATCACTGGAACGGAATACCGCCATCAAAACCTCGGCTGCCCCCTTTATCAGTTGATCTCCTTCATCATGGCCAAATGTATCATTAACAGCCTTAAGGCCATCGATGTCCGCCATTACCACACTGACAGGATATTCGCGGCCTGCCTCCAGCCTTTGCAGTTCAGCATCAAAATAGGCCCTGTTAAAAAGTCCGGTCAATGGATCATGGGTACCCAGATAACGCAGATTTTCTTCGAACTGCTTTCGTTCAGTGATATCCTGTGATACCTTTAAAAAACCTGTTATTGCATTATTGGTCGCACGCAAGGGGCATATTTTAATCAGTTCCCAGTAAATTGAGCCGTTTTTACGCTTGTTTGCCAGTTCGCCCTTCCATTCCTGGCCGGAAGTAATAGTGTCCCACAGCTCACTGTACAGTTCCGGCGGATTTACCCCTGATTTAAGCAAACGAGGATTCCGGCCCAGTACATCATTGGCCTGATAGCCGGTCATGCGACAGAACATGGCATTAACATATTCGATCGATCCGTTCACATTTGTAATCATAATCGGAGCCGGTGCCTGTTCAACAGCCTGGGATAACATTTGTATTCTGGCTTCCTGCTGCAGCAGTTTACGCTTAAGTAAAACATAATTGCTGCACGTCTCAATCGCCGAGGCCAGTTGGGAAAAATCTACCGGTTTCTGAACGTACTGGTTAACACCTAAGCTGATGCATTCAAGCAGATAGCCGGTATCGTTATAGGCGGTAAGCATGATAATTTGACTGTCCCTGTCAATCCGGCGTATCTCCCGGGCCATCTCAAGCCCGTTCATAAAAGGCATCATAATATCGGTCAGGATTATATCAGGACGTTTTTCGCGATAACGCTCAAGCCCCTCAAGGCCGTTTTCAGCAACCTGAAAATCAGTCACTATCCGTTGCAAGATTCGGGAAATCTGTTCACGTGTAACCCGCTCATCTTCCACATAAAGCAGGGAAATATAGTAATGTTCTATGTTAAGTGCCTTCATCCATGCTCCAGATTATTACATTCATCTGCCAGACTTAGTGTAACTGAAAGTATACAAAACGCAAGGGAACAAATATGGATATAGTCTGCATACAAACTTGTCATAATTACAATGAAATTCTACTGAGAGAAAAGATTTTTACACTTCTGGAACCTTTAGGTGGAATTAGCAAATTTGTCTGCCCGGGTCAGAAAGTCCTGCTGAAGCCAAATCTCCTTGCAGGCAGACCACCTGAAGCTGCTGTTACTACCCATCCCGCCATTGTAAAGATAATAACTGAGATGGTAAGGGATGCAGGCGCCGAGGTTCTTGTTGGTGACAGCCCGGGAATCGGTTCTTTTGAAAAGGTTGCTGCAAAAACCGGCATTGCCAGGGCAGTGCATGAAGCAGGGGGGATTCTGGAACCATTCAGTTGCACACGGGCAATAACAACAAGAGGTATTTTTCGCAGTCTTGAACTGGCAGTGCCTTACCTTGACGCTGATGTAGTGATCAATCTGCCAAAACTTAAGACACATGAGATGATGACCCTGACCTGCGGTGTCAAAAATCTTTTTGGCGCTGTTGTTGGTTCAGCAAAGGCAGGACTGCACCTGACTGCCGGACATTCCAAAGAGCTGTTTGCAGGTCTGTTACTTGAAATAGCAATGGCCAGACCTGTAGCGCTTACCATTGTGGACGGTATTGTTGCTATGGAGGGTAATGGCCCCAACAGCGGAACACCACGGCCACTTGGCATGTTGCTGGCTGGTGAGAATCCTGTGGCTGTTGACACTGTAGCAGCCCGAATTGCTGGAATCCCTTCCAGATTGCTGCCAGTAGAGCAGGAGGCCAGGCGCAGGGGCATGGCAGGAACAGAATTAGAGAATATAAGTCTGATCAGTGATATTGAACTGACAACGGCAACCCCACCCTTTACTTTACCGGATGGACTGGATGTTCAATTCGGACTGCCTGGTTTTGTCAAGAAAATCTTACGTAATTACCTGACTCCTGTTCCAGTCGCTAACAGTACCCTCTGCACCCGTTGTGGTATATGTCGTGACGTCTGCCCACCCAAAGCCATCACCATAACAGAAAACGCCCTGAAGATTGATTCAGGGCGCTGTATACGCTGCTGGTGCTGTCGGGAACTATGTCCAGGACAGGCCATGTCATTAAAAAAGGGGGTTCTGCTAAGGCTTTTGCAAAGACAGCCGTTGTAAATCACCCGAATCTTCAGGATAAGAGCCAGTTACTGCAAGCCTGCTTTCATTCATCCTCTTCAATGCCTGGAATCTCTCGATAGACACGATCTTCTTCAATCCGTCGTGTTTGTGCCTGAAATTTTTCCAGATCAGACTTGCACTTTACGCAGTGACGGGTAAAAGGCAGAACCTTGAGACGACCCAGTGGAATTTCTTCATCGCACTCCTCGCATAAACCATAATCACCTTCGTTAATCCTTAACAAGGCTTCGTCTATATTGTGCAGTTTGTCACGCACGCGGTCATTCAGAATAAGCCCCAGTTCCCTGTCCCGCTCCGAAGAGGCCTGATCATAAATATCACCTGTAGTTTCCTCCCCCACAGAGATTTCAGAACCTTTTTTAATTGATCGCTTGATCTCCTGTAAGGTCTCTGCCTTCATATCAAGCAGAATTTTACGTACCTCTTCCCATTTACCGCCAGGTACAGCAGCCGTGGCAACTGTTGCAGTTAAAACAGAACCTTCAGTCTTCAGGCTATCAGGAACTTTATTTGTAATTTCAACTTGTTTCAGGTCAACTGAATCGGTTTGTATTGTCATATCTGGCTCAACTTCCGTTATTTTTTTCTTGTATAAAGAAGGCTTTACAGTTTTTCTTGATTTATCTGCATGATGCTCGACATCGTGAGGCGTTTGAGAGATATCTTTTCTAGGTGTCTTTGTGGTTGCCATGATATTCAACTCCATCAAAGTTGAGGTACTGATAACAGATGACTGCTACGAAAGGCGGAAATGACTAACAGAAATGAAAGTTTATGTCAAGGGAAAGGTAACTGTCAAAAAATGTCAGACAGATCGGATGTGGGAGAGTTGCTGTCAGTGCTGCTAACTAATCGGGTCCGATAGATTGCCTTGGTCAGCAGCAATTCACCAAAGCGTTTTTTTGTGCTTTCAGGGAAATAGCCAGACGGCCAAGACGTACAGCAGGCATACTATGAGCGGGGTAGAGACGGGCGTATTTCGCTAGAAGCGGGACCGCTTGCGTTTCACACAGTGTAAGGACGCATTACAAAATAAGTTAAGCAATTATCCGTTCGTGGTGAGCATGTCGAACCATGAACGGAATACTTTTGAAAGAAGCTCGCTTTATTAGTCACTAAAAGAAGGTTTCTTTACGTTATTGATATATAAATATAATTTGCACATCGGTAAAATGCGATTGGTCTCGTTCCCACGCAGCGCGTGGGAACGAGGGGAATCTCGTCGAGTAGTTTCCAATAATTTTGCTACTCATGGCAAGCCAATTGATTAATTGGTGGACGCTCCACGTCTGGCCAGTCTCTTGATGTTCAGCAGATTTTTGTAGCCAACATTTTCGGTTGTGATATTGCCGCCCATGGCGCCGCAGCCCAGCGTCAGTGAAGGTACCAGGGAATTGTACAGGGCACCGATGGTTCCGTGTACGGATGGCTGGTTCCATACAACCCGGTTGGCATGGACTTTCAGGGCAAATTCATGTGCTATCTCTTCGCTCTCTGTGAAAACTACGGCTGAATGTCCGGCGCCGCCGAATTCAAGTTGGGTAACAGCAGCATTGATGGCTGCCTCTTTGTTTTCTGCAATATACCATCCCAGTACTGGTGAAAGTTTCTCGCGGCTCATCCAGTCTTCTCCGCCTGTGGTGTCCAGTGGAACCATAAGCATCTTGCGGTCGGTCGGGATATTGAAGCCAGCAAGTTCGGCAATAATCTGAGGACTTTTACCTACAATTGACATTGAAGGCACCTGACGCTCTTTATCGAACATGACAGCTTCCAGTTTGGCCTTTTCTTTTTCAGAACAGAGGTAAGCCCCGTTGCTTTCAAACAGAATTAAGGCCTTTTCAGCAATGTTGCGATCATCGAAAATAACAGACTGATCAGATGAGCAGATGGTGCCATTGTCAAAGGTCTTGGAGGCGATAATGTCATCAACAGCCATATCTAGATTGGCTGATTTTTCAATGAATACAGGAACACCACCGGGACCAACACCCAAAGCAGGGTGTCCAGAGCTATATGCCGCCTTGACCATGGCTCCACCACCGGTGGCAATTATAATAGAAATATCAGGGTGTTTCATTAATTCATCTGTGGCTTCAATGGATGGTTGAGTAACCCACTGAATGCAGTTTTGCGGAGCGCCGGCAGTCACTGCTGCATCCAGCATGATCTGGGCTGCAGCAGCACTGCACTTCTGGGCGCGGGGGTGAAACGCAAAAATGATGACATTACGGCCTTTAAGGGCAATCAGTGCCTTGAACATGGTAGTGGATGTAGGGTTAGTGGTAGGGGTTACTGCTGCTATAATGCCAAATGGCTCTGCAATTGATATAACACCGTCTTCTTCGCTGATGACTCCTACAGACTTTCCATCCTTCATGTAGTCATAAACCACCTGGGTACCAAAATGGTTTTTTATAACCTTGTCTTCCACGTTGCCTATGCCGGTTTCCTCTACAGCATGTTCAGCTAGTATGCGCCCATTTTCAACACCTGCCCTGGTCATTGCCTCGCAGATATTGTCCACCTGTTGCTGTGAGAACCCCTTGAATTCATTCAAGGCCTTAAGTGCCTTTGTTGTCATTTCGTTGATTGTACCTGCTGCTGACATAGTTAAGCTCCTTTGTTTTATGGGTGAGTACGTCCCTCATTAATGTATGAGTCATTGAATGGCTTGACACTGTTAGAGCAGTGACCGTGCCAAACGCTAAAACAATTTTATGAAAAACGGATTAATGATTTATTGTGTTGTAAATATACTGATATTATAAATAGTTATGCTATTTGTAAAATAAACGTGAAGATGTGAGTTAATTGGCAGATGCAGACTTTGGTATGCGTTATGTCTAACAGATGTTCCATAGTGTGACATTTGTAAAAATGAACGTTCTGAAATGGAACATGCTAACGATGTTTTGTGGCATAAAAATGGCATATAAATGAGCCTCTTTCAAAAGTTCCGAATTGTGTCATTCCGGCAGGCTTTAAGCCGGAATCCAGATTTTAACTAACTGAAAAGACTAGATCCCCGATAGAGGCATTCGGGGATATGGTTTTAGAACCAACAACAGATTCCCGATTACACCCTCGGGAATGACACTATTTGATCGCGTTCTGAATAGATTACTGATTTTTTAAATTCGGGGGACGAAATGAGAAGCGTTGCTGCTGATAGTTTGAATTGTATAAAGAAAGCCCGAGAGGATTTTCTTTCATTTGGCATAATTCCGGTTGGAATTGTGAATGAGGCCATCGCCAGGTCTTGGCAGCGTTCTTTTGAACGTGGGATTGGAATGGAACGAGGGGAAACCCGGTGCACTTCCCGTTCTGACCTTATGTGTCGCCGTGATTTGAATAAAACCCTTTTGTCCCGGTCACAACCTGTAATGGAAAATCTCTATCACGAAATATGCGGCACATCCAGTATGGTGCTTCTTGCAGACAAAGAGGGTGTAATACTGCATTCCATAGGTGATCCCAATTTTGTAGATCAGGCTCAGAAGGTCTATCTGAAACCAGGCGGCATCTGGTCGGAAGGTGTAAATGGTACAAATGCCATTGGCACTGCACTGGAAGACAGGGTGCCAATTCATGTACACGGTAGTGAACACTATATTGATAAAAACTGTTTTTTAAGCTGTTCTGCAACTCCAATCTTTGATCCCAGAGGATTAGTGCTAGGCGCTCTTGATGTCTCCGGTGATTATCTTGGTTATCAGAAACACACCATGGCGCTGGTACGTCTGTCAGCTCAGATTATTGAAAATCAGATGTTCAGTCCTGAATTTCCCGATGATAT
>DYNH01000100.1 GCA_020721175.1 Trichlorobacter lovleyi
CTGGTTAAGGCAAAGTGGATTGGCAGAGTTGATCAAAGAGCTGGCAGTTTCCGGTTGCTGCGAGATCATAGGTATCTGCGGTGGTTTTCAGATATTGGGGCAGAGGATTAGTGATCCATTTGCAGTTGAATCAGGTGCAGGAACACAGGACGGGCTGTCACTGTTAAAGGTCAGTACTGTGCTTGCAGAACATAAGACAACCATGCAGACATGCTGCCGTCATTTACCATCCGACTGTGATGTTGCAGGGTATGAGATACACCACGGCATTACAACGGCTGACGGGGTTGAGCCGATTATCATCGGCTCTGATGGCAGCTTGATCGGCGCTTCAAGTTCAGACAGCATGGTATGGGGAACCTATCTGCACGGCATATTTGATGCCGATCCATTCAGACGCTGGCAGATTGACCGGATTCGCAGACGTAAAGGCTGGAGTACTGATGGTGTTATCCGGCATTGCTACAATCTTGAGCCAGCCCTTGATAGACTTGCAGATTCTGTACGTAACAGCCTGGATATGCGTACGGTTTATCATCTGTTAAATTTGTGATTCCCCTGCCTCTTCAGATTGCATTAGCTGTCCTGCTGGATATGCTGCTGGGAGACTCGCACCGTTTGCCACATCCGGTTCAAGGAATCGGGCTGCTGGCCCAAAAGGTTGAGCCACTTTTAAGAAGCAGGGTCTCCAATCAGTATCTCGCTGGTGTTATTGCCATGCTTACAGTGGTTAGCGTTACTGCCCTTACTGGCCTTATACTGCTGAAAACAGCGGATTTATTGCACCCGCTGGCAGGAGATACAGTTTCAATCCTGCTGCTTTATAGTTGCCTGGCTACTCGCAGCCTTCATGACCATGCAATGGAGGTCTATCGCCCGCTATCTGCAGGCGATCTGCCCACAGCGCGGCTGAATGTTTCCATGCTGGTGGGAAGGGATACCTTGAATCTGGATGAAGCGGAGGTTACCCGCGCTGCAGTTGAATCAGTGGCTGAGAATACTGTTGACGGCTGTACTGCACCGCTTTTGTTCGCCTTTATGGCTGGCCCTGTCGGGGCCCTGGCATACAAGGCTGTCAGCACGCTTGATTCTACCTTTGGCTACAGAAACGAGCGTTACCTTCAGTTTGGCTGGGCTTCTGCACGTCTGGATGATCTGGCCAATCTTGTTCCGTCAAGGCTGACAGCACTGTTGGTACCTCCAGCGGCATTTCTGATCGGGCTGGATTGGAAAAATGCATGGATAATCTTCAAACGGGACCGCCATAACCACCCAAGTCCCAACGGTGGTCAGATAGAGGCTGTTGTTGCCGGTGCGTTACGAGTACGCTTGGGAGGCATTAACAGCTATTTTGGCAAGCCAAGTTCAAGGCCTTTTATGGGCGAATCTCTCCAGCCGCTTACTTCACGCCAAATCCTGCAGGCGTTGCATCTTATGTGGCTTGTATATCTTTTAACCGCACTGATTGGTGTTACGGCTATCTTCTTCTTACATAAATAAAGCCTCTTTCCAAAATCTGTAACGTAACTACTCAGCACTGTTAATAACAAGCTCAACAATTATGAAATCCTGAGTCAAAAACTTTAACGCAAGGCCGCAACGACTCTAAGACGCAAGGAAAACCAATCAAAGAGCCAAAAGCTTTTTTAAATAGCCTCAACGTTTTTGGGTTAATGGATGCATAAACTTGTTGTTTTGATTATAAAATTTTATATGTGTCATTTTTTGCACATATTTAAAAAATACTGTATACTTTAAAAACAAGGGCACAACAACCCCTATTCCTGCTGTTATTTTTTTGCTGATTGGCAGCTTTAAAGGCAGGTTTTCCCAGGGAATCGCCCATGCAGTTCCTCATTTTTTTTGCAGTGATGGAACAAGGCATAAAAAATATGAAGGCAGGTGGCTTGATGCAACCGATTATAACCTATAAAGAGCGCTGTCGTACCTGTTATTCCTGTGTCCGTACCTGTCCGGTCAAGGCCATCAAGGTTGACGGAGGTTACGCAGAGATCATCTATGAGCGTTGCATCGGCTGCGGAAATTGCCTGAACTGTCCCCAAAAGGCCAAGGTTGTTGTTGACCGTATGGTTAAGACACAGGAACTGCTTGCCTCTGGGGATCCAGTGGTGGCGGTGCTTGGTTGTTCTTTTCCTGCATTTTTTCATACCTACACACCAGGGCAACTGGTTGCTGGTCTTAAAAGTCTGGGGTTTCATGAGGTACATGAAGGGGCATATGGCGTACGGATGATTGCACCTTTTTATGCCTCGGAGATTTCGTCTACTGATAAACCGCTGATATCTACACATTGTCCGGCAGTTGTTGCATTGATAGAACGTCACTATCCAAAGCTGATACAAAATCTGATGCCTGTGGTCTCTCCAATGGTGGCCATGGGGCGTTTTATCAAAAAGATAAATGGCCCTGCCACAAAAGTTATCTATTTAAGCACCTGTATAGCAGCAAAATTTGAGATTCAGACACCCGAGCTGGCCAATGATGTAGATGTAGTACTTACATATAACGAGATTGAACTGTTTTTCAGAAGACGCGGCATTTCACCAGCGAATCTTGCTGAGGCACCCTTTGACGGTATTGATCCCCATCATGGGCGTATGTTCACCCTTACGGGAGGTCCGCTTAAAGCCCTTGATATTGCTACTGATTTTCTTGACACAGAGACTGTCTCTGCCGAAGGCGAAAGTCATACACTGGAGATAGTCAGGGATCTTGCAGATGGCAGGATTAGTCCCCGATATGTTGATTTGCGCTTCTGTGATGGAGGCTGCGTTGACGGACCAGGTAAAAATCGTGAACTGACTCACTTGTATAAACGAAATCTGATTATCCATTTCAACAAAAGCCGGATTCCATACCGCACCGCTGCCCATTATACCAAAAAAATCCCTGCTGTTAACCTGTCCCAGATGTTTCATGACAAATCAATCAGGTTGCCTGTCCCCAAAAGTGAAGACATCCGCAAAATACTTAACGCAACTGCCAAATACAGTCATGGAGATGAACTAAACTGCAGGGCTTGCGGGTATGCCACCTGCCGTGAACATGCGGTTGCTGTCTTTCAGGGTTTGGCCGATATCGGCATGTGTCTGCCTTATAATCTGCGCAAGATGGAGGAGGATCGTGGCCTGCTGTTACAGAAATATGAACTGATGTCACGGGAACTAGACAAGCAGTTGGGTGAAGATATGATCATCGGCGATGACCGTGAAAATGCCGATGTTGTTGAACTTATCCGTCAGGTTGGGCCAACACCTACAACAGTTCTTATCCGTGGTGAAACCGGAACAGGCAAGGAGCTGACCGCAAGGGCCATCCACCGGCTAAGTACAAGGGGAGACAAGCCGCTGGTAACGGTTAACTGCACCACACTGACTGACTCACTGCTTGAAAGCGAGCTTTTTGGCCATAAGAAAGGGGCCTTTACCGGTGCGATATCAGATCGTAAAGGGTTGTTTGAGGCAGCAGACAAGGGTTCCATCTTTCTTGATGAGATCGGTGATATAACCCCAAAGTTGCAGGCAGAGTTGTTACGTCTGCTGGATCAGGGAGAGGTAAGGCCGGTAGGGGGTACATCGGTTAAAAAGGTTGATGTGCGGCTGATTGCCGCCACCAATAAAAATCTTGAGCAAGGGGTCAGCGACGGCTGGTTCAGGGAGGACCTTTATTACAGGCTGAATGTCTTTTCAATTGATCTGCCTCCCTTGAGAGATCGGCCGGAATCAATACCGATACTTGCCAGGCACTTTCTTGAAAAGGCAGGCAAGAAGCTTAACAAGCGTCTTACAGGAATTGAGGAGCGGGCTATCACGACCATGCGTCATTACCGCTGGCCAGGCAACATTCGGGAAATGCAGAACATCATTGAACGAGCAGCGGTTCTTTCCCAGGATGGGGTAATTCGTCTGGAAAATTTACCTTCTGTTTTCAGAGAGATACATGACAACTGCGCAGGTGTCTTGCCAGTAGCCCGTAAGATTTCTTTTAAGGCTGAACGGGAAACCCATGTTGGACATCTTGAAAAGAATCTTATACAGCGTTACATAGAGGAATCTGACGGAAATGTATCAAAGGCAGCCAGGCTTGCCGATATTCCACGCAGAACCTTTTACCGGCTGCTTGAAAAGAATGGAATAACCATTCAACGCAAGCGGCAAGAAAAAACGTAGGGATTTATAGTCTGATGGTATGCCAGAAATGTTTTGAAACAACGTATACCCTTTAATTGGTGTGCCATTTCTGGCTCATTTTAGTCGTAAAACAGCGTAAATGCTGATTTCGTATTTTTGCATAACAAATTAATTTGATTATGTATACTCTGATTAATGGTTTTTTGGCATGATTTTAGCTTATGTAGAATCCATACATTGTGTAAACACAAAACCATTTCAATAATCAGGGAGAAAAAAATCATGGGAAGAATGAGAGAAAATCCACGTTACAATGTTATTTCAATGAGGGTAAGCGATGAAGAGCGTGAGCAGCTTGAATCTTTGGTTAGGCGCACTCAGAAGTCTGTTTCGGATATCATGCGTGAGGCCATGATTGCTCTGACCCTGCAGCTTGATCACTGCGATCTTCGCAAGGCAGCCTGAAAAGTTGGTGTACCAGGTCAAAACACTGCCTCAGTAAAGTCAAAGGGTTCTATAAGGCATCCGCAAGCCAGACAGGACAGAAGCAATTAATCTATCTGCCCTGTCTGGCTTTGTTGCAATCAACTTATGACAACCTCAAACTGTTCCTGATGAAAACCGGGCTTGGCCCTTACTGTGACCCGTTTTTTAAACTTCTTTTCCAGTTCCTCAAGCCCGCGTCTTTCTTCATCGTAAAGCAGATCAGCCACTTGAGGGTGAACGCTTAAAATTACCTTCACACCTCTTATATCCAGCATCTCTCGCCTGAGCTCCCTGAAGATTTCATGACAAACAGTGGTCTTTGACTTGATATAGCCTCTGCCTTCACAATAGGGACATGGTTCGCACATCATTCTCCCAATACTTTCCCTGACCCGCTTGCGTGTCATTTCCACAAGTCCCAACTCGGATATCTTCAGAATATTTGTCTTTGACTTGTCTGCCTTCAAGGTCTCTTCAAGGGCGGCATAGACTTTTTCCCGGTTTACCTCCTTTTCCATATCTATGAAATCAATGATAATAATGCCACCTATATTTCGCAGACGCAGTTGGTAGGCAATCTCTTTTACAGCCTCAAGATTGGTTTTGAGAATGGTGTCTTCAAGGTTGTGTTTGCCGACAAAACGTCCGGTATTGACATCAATCGCGGTCAGTGCCTCAGTCTGTTCAATAATTATGTAACCACCAGACTTGAGCCATACCTTGCGACCTAGTGCACGACTGATCTCTACTTCGAGCCCATAGTGATCAAAGATCGGCTCTTCATCATCATAAAGATCAATTGATGATTTCATCTTTGGCATAAAAGTCGAGATAAACTGAACTATACGGTCATATTCTGGTCTTGAATCAATAATAATACGGTTGACATCATCCGTAACAATATCACGAACCACCTTTTGTACCACATCAAGATCCGCATGAATCAGGGAAGGTGCATTGGATTTTTCCTTCTTGTTGACAATCTCTGCCCAAATCTTGGCAAGATACTGCATGTCGGCACGCAGATCGTCTTCAGACTTGCCTTCAGATGCGGTACGGACTATAAAGCCGCAACCTGGCTGTCGAATACGATCCACAATCTCCCTAAGCCTTTCGCGTTCTTCCTCTTCCTCTATACGTCTTGATATGCCCACATGATCAACAGTTGGCATATAAACAACATGACGTCCGGGTAATGAGATGTGAGAAGTAATACGTGCGCCCTTGGTGCCGATTGGCTCCTTGGAAACCTGTACCAGAAGCTCCTGGCCTTCCTGCAGCAGGTCCTCAATCGGATGCAGGGCCCTGAACTCCTGACTGCTTGTTTCATCCTCAAGGTGGTCTTCCTTTTTCCCCTCATCCATCAGATTTTCATACTCTTCAATCGCATCAAAGACATCCGCAACATACAGAAATGCTGCTTTTTCAAGGCCAATATCAACAAATGCAGCCTGCATACCAGGCAATACCCGTACAACACGCCCCTTGTAAATGTTTCCCACAATTCCCTTTTCGCGAGTGCGTTCTATATACAGCTCTGCAATTGTACCTTTCTCAATCAGCGCAATCCTTGTTTCCTGTGCAGTAACATTAATAACCAGTTCTGATGACATGTAGTAACCTCTTTATTTATAAGAATGGTAAAATTGTCTGTTCCTGTCATTATGCCATAAAAAACAGCTCTGTCTTTTCAATCTTTGCAGATTTAAGCATAGCGATCGGCAAACCTGTTATCGCAGCGGTCAATTCGATTGCCTTACCCCGACAAATGACCATCTCAATCACTGATCCGCTGGATATTAGTGTTCTGGTTTCTTTACGCAGATCAATAGTTTGGCGTTCACCTTTTTTGTCCCTTACAAGTATCCAGCTATCATGTGCCAAAAATTGCACACATTGTTTTTTTAATTTTTCAGGCTCATAGTCAGGCAGGGTAACACGATAACAGGATGCCTCAATCAGGGGAGATAGTGCCTTTGCCTTCAGATCAACTTCCGTTGCCTCAAGAATGCTCAATCCGTCAGGAAGCACCTTGTTGAGTCTCTGCATTGCCTCATCCGGGCCCATATCCCCCACAAACAGATCAATATATTCTGCCACTGATTCAACACCTACAGATGTGGCAGTGGCAAAAGAAAATCTAGGGTGTGGATGAAATCCGCGACTGTAGAGAATAGGTACACCAGCACGGCGAACTGCGCGAGTAAATAGATTGATCAGCTCAAGATGGCTTAAGTAGCAGATTTTTTTTGTTTTGGAAAACCGCATTCTAAGACGTCGTTGTGTTGCAGTTGAATCCGGCTGGAACGCAATAGGTGGCTCCTTTGTAGAACTTTTATACAGACGGTTATGTATCTCTTTAAAATCGCAAACTCCGCAGTTTGAACAGGTCTCTAAACGACAGTCCGGTGTGGCTGTGCCGTAACGGGAACGTTTAAGTTCTTCCAGCAGAAATGATTTTTCAATACCAGAATCAAGATGTTCCCAGGGTAGTAATTCATCTGTGCTGCGTTCCCTCAGGTACCAGGCAGGATCAATTCCACAGTCACTGAAGGCCGTTAGCCAGCGCTCAAGTGAGAAATGCTCGCTCCATCCGTCAAAGCAGGCGCCCAGTTCAACAACACGTTCAATTACTGGTGCCAGGCGACGATCACCGCGTGCCAGCACCCCCTCCATAAAAGATAATGCGGGATCCTGATATTTGAAGTTAAGTTTGCGGCGACGCAGTTCTTCTTTAAGGAAACGCTGGCGTTGGACAGTTTCTTCAAGATTAAGCTGCCTTTGCCATTGAAACGGGGTATGAGGTTTGGGTACAAAGGTACTCACCGCAACATTCACCTCACCGTGACCGCCCGTGCGCCGCGCCTGTGCCTTTACCTGACGGGCAAGTTCAGGAATTGCAGCCAGATCTTCATTGGTCTCTGTTGGCAGGCCCATCATAAAGTAGAGCTTGATAATGCGCCAGCCTGCGGTAAATATATTATAAGCGCCGTCCAGCAGGGCTTGTTCAGATATCCCTTTGTTAATCACCTGCCTCAATCTTTCGCTGCCTGCCTCGGGCGCAAGTGTAAAACCGGTCTTGCGGACCTTGCGTATCTCGTCTATCAGGCTTGATGTCAATGTGCCTACCCTTAATGAAGGCAGAGAGATTGCCACCCGGTCTTTTTGGTGACGTGACATCAACAGTTCCAGCAACGGTTCTATATAACTGTAATCACCGGTGGAAAGCGACAGTAACGAGACCTCTTCATATCCGGTATTTTTCAGGGAATTTTCAACAAGTTCACTGATACGCTGCAGAGAACGCTCGCGCAGCGGGCGGTAGATATATCCAGCCTGGCAGAAACGACAGCCACGGGTGCAGCCACGGGCAACTTCAACGGATACACGATCGTGTACTGTCTTCATAAACGGAATCACCGGACTGTTTGGAAAAGGGGCTGTTTCCAGATCTGCAAGAAAACGCCTGCGTACCTTTTGGTAACCTGGCTTCAATGGGGCAATTGCAGCAATCTGTCCATCAGGGAGGTATTCTGGCTTGAAAAATGAAGGAACATATACGCCATGAATCTCGGCGAGCTGATGTAACAGACTTTTTTTATCATCCCCCCCGGCTTTTTTCCAGTTGCGCACCAGCTCTGTTATTTCAATTATAGCCTCTTCACCGTCACCAAGCAGAAAGGCATCAAAAAACGGGGCAAGCGGCTCAGGATTAAAGGCACCTGGTCCACCTCCGATCACCAGAGGCAGATTATGATCCCGTTCGGCTGACTTAAGCGGCAGGCCTGCCTTAAGCAACATGTCGAGAATATTGGTGCAGGCAAGCTCATACTGGAGTGTGAAGCCGATAATATCAACCTCTGATAGCGGAGTGTTTGTCTCCAGTGTGGCAAGCGGCAATCGTCTGTCAGCAAGTTGGGCCGCCATATCAGGCCAGGGTGCATAAATGCGTTCTGCAGAGATTCCATCCAAGTCATTCAGTATCTGATACAGAATACGCAGTCCCAGATGACTCATGCCCACTTCATATACGTCTGGAAACGCCAGTGCAACACGCAGTTCTGCATCAGGCTTAACCACAGAACCCATTTCACCACCCATGTAACGGGCCGGTTTTTCTACATCCAGAAGGTCTAATAACATATTTCATTTCCTTAATTAAAAATAATGCCTCCATAAGTATTTCACTCAGGAGGCATTGTTTGATTTCTGTTGCCATTTGCCGGATAAAATTAAAAAAGATTTTACCTGGTAACTTGTAAAACAAAAATGTTCGTACAATGCAGGCCGGATGATGCAAAGCGCATGGCAAAACCTCTGTATCTGAGAGCCGGTTCCGCTGCTTTTGAATATAAATACTGTTACAGCTTACTATTAGCCTGCAAATGGTAAAACATGAATTTTAAAATTGGCTCTAGACAGTTGACTGTTAGGTTCAGACGATACTACAGTCAATAAACTAACGTCAATTTAATTCAGGACGGCTTTAATTCTGTTTTTTTTGAAAAAGCTGATGGCGCAGGGTTGATGAAAACAACAAGCCGGCCGGTATAGCCTTAGGCGAAGGGCATCAAATAATAGTTCCTCCCC
>DYNH01000003.1 GCA_020721175.1 Trichlorobacter lovleyi
TACCACATATTCATGCCTCATTTGGAGATGATGACGCTATTTTCTCTATAGAAGATGGCGAAATCCTTGATGGGAAACTACCCATAAACAAGCGAAAACTGGTTGAGGCCTGGATTGAAATTCACAAAGATGACCTTGTGACTGATTGGCGTCTTGCTGTTAGCGGGCAAAACCCAATACCGATTAAACCATTGGAGTGATTATGAAAAAAATAATAAGTGTTTCCCCTCTTGAAGGGAAAAAAGTAGCGGTCGTTTTTTCAGACGGTATTTCCGGTGTTTTTGACGTTGCTCCATATATCCGAAGCGAGTTTTTTAAGCGACTTGAAGATGACTCCTATTTCAATCAAGTACGCCTTTTCTTTTCTGGAATAGGCTGGCCAGATGGGCAGGATCTTGGCCCCGATACAATTGAAGCTGATTTGCAGACGACTTGATTTGTTTTGTAGAAGGAATAACAGGATATGGGACTTTTGAAAGAGGCTCAAATGTCTCAATTATTCAAAGGAGCAACATTTGACGCACTTCAATAAACGCACTCAACTGATCGCCGCAAGTTTTGTCGCAGCAGTCCTGGTGGCCGGATGTAATGGTAGCAACATTAGCGTTTCCAGCACGCCTGAATCTCCTACCCTGGTATGGGCCTCCTGCTCTGAAGAGAGCTTGCAAGGCTTGGAGTGTGCAACGCTAATCGTTCCAAAGGACTACAACAACCTTACTAAGGGAAACTTCTCCTTGGCGGTGGTCCGCGCAAAGTCTACCGGGTCGGCTACCGAGCGGATCGGTACCCTCTTTTTTAACCCAGGCGGCCCCGGCGAATCCGGCGTCAGCCTTGCCAAAGTTGTGGCTGCTGCCCTTCCTCAGGAACTTCACACACACTTTGATTTCGTCACGTGGGACCCACGAGGAGTGGCTCGTTCCTCTGGACTCTCAGAGTGCACCGATGGGAGCTACACGCTACCGACCACCGGACCGGTGAATTGGGCCGCTGTCGTAGACCAGATGAGAAACTCCGAAAAAGTCGCCAATGAAGCCTGCGCCGAACGCTACGCCGATATCGTCCCCTATATCAGCACAAATGCTACTGTTCGTGACCTCGACCAGCTTCGCCAGGCAGTGGGAGATCCGAAGCTTACCTACTGGGGCACCAGTTACGGCACTCGCATCGGCTACGTCTACGCCCACAATTACCCTGACCGTGTGCGGGCGATGCTGCTGACTTCGCCGATCTCTCCCAATGCCACCTGGCCAAGCTTCGCACTCGGGGCCGGCACTGCACCCGACGACGCGCTGGGCTTCTTCTTTGGGAAACAATCAGTGGCCAAGCAGAACTACGACAGCGTGATTACATCACTCAACGATCAGGCGCTCACCCTCCCTTCCGGGGCTCAGGTGACGCACTGGGACATTCAGGGAACGGTGGCAAGCGAAGTCAGGAGTCAGAGCAGTTACCTGTCTGCAACCAGTCTGCTCGCCACCGTTAACACGGCACTAAACGGCACCACGTCCGAAAAGGCCCAAGCCAGGGCAACCCTCGACTCGATGGAGTGGCCGACCTCCTACTCTATACACGGCGGGGCGACGGCGTTCATCGGCTGTCTGGACTATCCCCAGCGCTTGACCCGCGACGAACAGGCCATACTCGCCGAACAGCTCCGCACTCAGGCGCCAATTTTCGGCTTCGGTGCCAGCCAGGGCCTCTTCTACTGCGAAGGAGTCAACGTGCGACCGGATCCGGTGCCGGTGAACTTCACAAACACGCAGACGAATATGCTTATCATGGGCAGTACCCACGATGCCCTCACGCCGTACAGTTGGGCCACCGAACTCTCACACAACTTCCTCAACAGCCGTGTGGTAACCTACGACGGTACTCAGCACACGCCATTCCTTTCTACCGGCTCCACCTGCGTGGACAAGCTGGGGATAGATTATTTAGTCCGGCTGAATCGACCGAACAACAACGTCAGTTGCCCGTACGTCGCCCCACCACAGTGAGGCAATCGTGTTAAAGTGAGATATACTTTGCACGGAGTTAAAATGCGTATCCCCATGCTTTCGTTCCCACGCGCTGCACCCTGTATATGAGGCATTACATTAGTGCTTCGCCCTTACTGCCACGACTAAGGCGGGCAAAGCAGATGAAACATGCTTTGCCCCACATAAACCGCATCAAGATGCTATTCGCAGTATAGTTTTATTCTGTTTTTACAGATATGGCACCATCTTCATATACAACTTTCAAGACTCCTCCGTCCAAAACCTGACCGGAGATAATTGCCCTTGCTACCCTGGTCTCAAGCTCTCTCTGCAGATAGCGTTTCAAGGGACGTGCCCCATAGACTGGATCATATCCTGCCAGGGCCATCTGTCTGAGTACCTCATCACTTATTTCCAGAGTGATCCTACGTTCCTTAAGCCTTTCAACAAGCTGTCTGGCCAGCAGACCGGCTATCTTTGTTACTTCATCCAGATGTAGCGGCTTAAACAGCACAATATCATCGACCCTGTTCAAAAATTCCGGACGGAAGGCATGTTTAAGCTCATTCATAACCGCAATTCTGGCACTTTCACTAATTTCGCCGTCCGGGGTAATACCTTCAAGCAGATGTGGAGCTCCTATATTTGAAGTCATTATTATTACAGTATTTTTAAAGTTTACAGTTCGTCCGTGACTATCTGTCACCCTGCCATCATCCAGAATCTGCAAAAGTATATTAAAAACATCAGGATGGGCCTTTTCAATCTCATCAAACAGCAGCACACAGTAAGGTTTGCGACGTACTGCTTCGGACAACTGCCCCCCTTCTTCATACCCCACATAGCCTGGAGGCGCTCCAATCAGACGTGATACTGCAAACTTCTCCATATATTCAGACATATCTATACGTACTATATTTTCTTCAGAATCAAATAGCGATTCCGCCAGGGTGCGGGCCAGTTCAGTCTTGCCAACCCCTGTAGGTCCCATAAATATAAATGAACCGATTGGCCGTTTGGGGTCTTTTATTCCAGAGCGGGCGCGCAGAACAGCATCAGCCACTAACTGCACTGCCTCATCCTGACCAATAACTCTCTGATGCAGAATTTCGTCAAGCTTTAACAGTTTATCCCGCTCGGTCTCAACCAGCCGGGTAATCGGTATACCTGTCCATCTTGAAACAATTTCTGCTATCTCGTCCTCCGTCACCTCTTCTCGCAGTAATTTCTGCCCACCCTGTTTATGATTAAGGGCTTCCTCTTCATTTTTAAGGGCATTTTCAAGACCAGGCAATTCTGAATATTTGAGTTTTGAAGCCTGTTCCAGATTATAGGAACGTTCAGCCTGTTCTATCTCCCGTCTAGTTTTTTCGATCTGTTCACGCAACCCCTGTACACGCTGGATAGCAACCTTCTCATTATCATACTGCGCCCTCATGCTGGTTGCCTTTTCCCTCTCATCAACCAGCTCCTTGCGCAAACTGTCCAATCTATCCCGACTGGCCTGATCCTTCTCTTTTTTAAGCGCCTGTTCTTCAATCTCAAGCTGCATCACCCTGCGACTGATTGTGTCCAGCTCAGATGGAAGCGAATCTATTTCAGTGCGCAACATGGCGCAGGCCTCATCAACAAGATCAATAGCCTTATCCGGTAAAAAACGTTCTGTGATATAACGATGAGAAAGGTTTGCTGAGGCTACCAACGCATTATCCTGAATCTTGACACCATGGTGGACTTCAAAACGTTCCTTAAGCCCCCGAAGGATCGAAACCGTATCTTCAACAGTCGGCTGTTCCACCAGCACTGGTTGAAAACGCCGTTCAAGCGCTGCATCTTTTTCTATGTTCTTGCGGTATTCATCCAGTGTGGTTGCGCCGATACAATGCAGTTCACCACGAGCCAGCATCGGTTTCAACATGTTACCGGCATCCATGGCCCCTTCTGCCTTACCTGCGCCAACAATGGTGTGTAACTCATCAATAAACAGTATGATTCTACCTTCAGCCTGCTTGATTTCATTTAACACCGCCTTAAGACGATCTTCAAACTCGCCACGATACTTGGCGCCGGCAATCAGGGAACCCATGTCAAGTGCAAAAACCGTCTTGTTCTTAAGGCCTTCCGGCACATCACCTTTTACAATCCGCTGGGCCAGCCCTTCAACAACTGCGGTCTTGCCAACACCCGGTTCACCAATCAAAACAGGATTATTCTTGGTCTTGCGGGAGAGTATCCGGATTACCCTGCGAATTTCTTCATCACGCCCGATCACCGGATCCAGCTTGTCAGTGCGAGCCATCTTGACCAGATCGCGACCGTACTTATCAAGCGCCTCGTAGGTTTCCTCCGGGTTTGCAGATGTTACCCTCTGATTGCCTCTCACCTCTGTTAATGCCGCCAACAAACGGTCGTGGGTAACATTAAACTGTTTAAGTATCTTGCCGGCACCACTACCCTCCCCCTCAGATATCAAGGCCATCAGCAGATGTTCAACTGATACATACTCATCTTTAAGCCGCTTTGCCTCAGCCTCAGCAGCCACCAGCAGGCGGGAAAATCGCTGTGATACATATATCTTGCCAGGTTCAGCCCCTGGGCCTGAGATGCGGGCACGACGATCCAGCTCTGCCTCAACAGCCTTGCCAATCAACGGGAGAGCAACATCCATCTTGGCCAGGATACGGGGAACAAGTCCATTATCCTGATTAAGCAATGCCCACAGCAGATGTTCACCATCTACTTCAACGTGACCATAACTGGTTGCCTTGGTCTGGGCTGCTGCAAGGGCTTCCTGGGATTTTTGAGTTAAACGATTTATATCCATTTTTTCCTCCGTCAGGGAGCGGTTGTGGTTAACTGTCAAGTTTTGCTCCCTTGATATTGAGTTAATCACCACTTTGACATAAGTCAAGACAGACGACTAAAAAACAGCGCCCCTTTGTCAGGATCGCGTGGCAGCCTCACCTATCTATGTCAAAACAACCCGGGAGATGTAGGAAGAAAACCTGTGGTCACTGGCTCACTGTGCCAGGCACAAATGGAGCAGATATTAAATGCGAGTGCCGCTGAAATAACTGATAAACCTTATCTATTCGTAACTGTTAAACACTGCCTGAAAAACAGTCCAAAGTATCATCCAGAACAGAGTGAAGGATATGTTTTCAAGTTTTTGAAGCAAAAAAGCCACATCATATCCTTCGTTGTTACTCAGGATTACAGCAATCTTGAATATGCTGAATAATTAAGTTATTCCTTTTTTCAAAGGGTTATCACATAGAGGGCAGACAAGATATCTGACCGGAATGACAGTGTCACAAGGAATATGTTCCTGGTCCAGTGCATCTTCAGGAAAAATCCAGACGGACCCTATCTTCAGTCTGGCGCAGATACTGCATCGAAATACAGTAGATGGGTTTGTTACGACTGCAGGACTAAAGGAGATCGGTTGCTCAAAGCTTTCCACCCGCTCCAGGGTATGCTCAACCCTTACAACTCCATCAGGTTCTGGTATAAGCAGCATCTGCATATAACGTTTGAGTTCAGGCGAATCACAACGGTATTTACGAGACGGCGAATGACCAAGAATACGTGCCTGCTGTAATAATACCTGCATATACATGCGAGTTGAATCTCCCAAAATAAAGGAAAAGATATTATGCCCTATTACGCTGTCAGCCAATGTATTTTTGTCTGCATTGTTACTGATTGCAAAGCTGTTCCATGCCTGGCTCACCTCTATAATAATATCATCCCGGTCCAGCAGATAGGTTATTAACCCGCGTTCTTTAACCTGTCCTTCTTTAACCATGCTGATATCAGACATTGCCGTCCTCTGTAACCAAAGTGATAAGTTATTAAAAGGCCTCTATTTTATCCGTAACTGTAAAGCCTGATGATTAGTCCGCCACTCATCCAGGGCAGTTGAAATTGCATCAAGGGAAGAGAAGAAGCGGATTTCAGGACAAGCCTGCGCCAAATCTTGAATATGACCTCCGCCGGACCAGATTGAAACCCCAGGTGGCAGCTCTTTGCTGAGAGCCATCAAGGCCTGCTGCGCCCGCTTAAGAGGGAAAAGTGTGCTAAAGGAGAGCGCTATAATATCAGGGCAGAAATGGATGGTTGCCGCAACAATTTCACTGTTTGGCAGTTGCGGGCCCAGGAAGATCGCATCAGCATGTTCAAGTTTCATGGCAATCAGAGCCAGCAGCAGACCAAGATAATGTTGCTCTCCGCTAAGAGTAGTCAGCAGTATTCGGGGAGGTTGCGTTGTAACAGACAGCAAACTCTGCGCCCTATCCAGCAACGTTTCAATTTTGCTCGAGTAGCAATGCTCATGGAACACATTCAGCTCACCACGAAACCATGCATCTCCAATAGCCTGATTCATCGGAGCAGCTACCCTGAAAACGAATTGCTCCAGTCCCTGGGTAATCATTACGTTGTTCAATAAACTGCTGAATGCATCAAGGTCACCTGTTTTCAACAGATTGATAGCCTGGTTGATAGTTTCTGTATCACCTGTTGTTGTTTTGGGCTGAAGACTAGCTGCCAAAGTATTCAACTCTTCTTCAGACAGCATCACTATCTTGCCAGGACGAAGTCCGTTGTCCAGCAGTTTTTTGATGGTCTTAAGCCGCTCAAGATCGGAAACAGAATATTCACGTTCATCATTATCACTGCGAAACGGTGTAGGAAAACCGTAGCGCCTTTCCCAGGTTCTCAGCAAATCTTTGGAAAGCCCTGTTACCCTTTCAACAATTCCGATGGATATTTTTTCTTCATTAAGTGGCATAATGAAAAGAATGTAACATACTTTACAGCTCTTTGCCATACAGTTGAACCCATTTCAAAATATGCCCTTAATGATTGAATTCATATCAAATGAGGCTCTTTCAAAAAGATTGTCATCCCTAATGCTTCTATCGGGGATATGTGGTTTCAGGCGGTTACAAACCAGATTCCCGATTACCCCTCGGCAATGACAGGATTTGGGACTTCTGAAAGAGGCATAACCATCCGGATAATACTGGTTTGCACTAAGCTGAAATGCATACTATACTGATCATCATCAATAAAAAGGAGTATAGCCCAAATGACTACTTGTCCATGCGGCAGCACCAGAAGTTATTCAGATTGTTGCGAACCGATCATCAATGGGACCAATCCAGCCAGGACAGCAGAAGAGTTAATGAGAGCCAGGTATTCAGCCTATACCAGGGTTGAGATGGATTTTATTCTGGAGAGTACACACCCTGATCATCGTCAAGGTTATGATCCGGCAGGAACCAGGGCATGGGCTGAAAATTCGGAATGGTTGGGTCTTGAGATTATCGGTACCAAAGAAGGAACCAGTGAAGATTCTTCAGGAGATGTAGAATTTATCGCCCGTTTCAGGGAAAATGGCAATTTGCGCGAACACCATGAAAATGCCATGTTTAAAAAGAAAAATGAAACCTGGTACTTCTGTGATGGCAGGATTATCAAGCCCAAACCAATTTCTGTTACCAAGATTGGTCGTAATGATATATGCCCTTGCGGCAGCGGATTAAAATACAAAAAGTGTTGTGGAAAATAACATCAAAAAGATATCCCCTTTCAAACATGCCTCTTTCAAAAGATTGTCATCCCCGAATAACTTTATAGGGGAGCCATTCGTTTAAGTCAGTTAAATCTGGATTCCTGACTTTTGATAGAGGCTCAGCTATTCCAATCAACCTCCTTTAAACCTGACCAGAAACAGCTCCTTAAGATATATTTCTGCCAACTGTTTCTCTTCAGAAGAAAGAATTGTCTCTCTGACAGGCTTTAAAAACCGGCGCAGGAATCTTTTTGCCTGACTGTCCAGTGGTCGGTTTGCGTGGCCAAGACGGTCAATCGGTGTTGCCGCCACAAGGTGCAATCCTGAAACAGCCACCCTTAGCGCCGGATTAAGCAGCAGAAAGGATTCCTTTGATTTAGATGCTAAACCTTTGCAGTCACGTCCCAGATAGCAGATGATATTGGCACGGGGCTGTCGGCAACGATTCAGCTCCCTTAAACGGATAATCTCTTTTTCAGGATCAGCCAGTGCGTCAAGATGTGTAAACAGCAACGGTTTCAGTCCGCTCTGTCCTGCCAGTTCCATAAACTCATCAATCCGGTAGGTTTTAACATTGGGATGCAGAAAAAGGTCGGCCAGTCCGGAATCGGTTTTGGCCTCCCAGGAAGATTCGACGTAGCTCCTTAACCTGCTTTCTGGCACGGCCTTACGAAGCATCTGCCTGATACTTGCGACATCACGCACCTTAAGCAACCGCATCGCTCGCCTGACAGATTCAGCCTCCTGTCTGGCATAACGACCATAGACCATCACCCTCAACACGCCACCTGGCAACAGACGTTGTTCCAATGCCCGCAGACCTGCCGCCGGATCATCCAGATGATGCAACACCCCGAACGCCTCGATAAAGTGGTAAGGTCCCGGTGTTACCTGTTGATCAAGAAAATCTCCCTTTAACAGTCTGAGATTGAATCTGCCGTGTAAAAGACAGTGCAGGCGCGCACGCCTGATATTATTTGCAGCAAGATCAACGCCGGTAATTTCAGCCTTTGGATTGGAAAGCGACATCGGGTAAGGGGCAAAGGCACCACAGCCAGCCAACAGAATTTTACCTTCCTTTTCAGACAGGAATTCTCCGTTAAACCTGGCCCAGATGGCGGTCAGGTTCATGGCGTAGGTGTCGTATCTTTTTACTGAAGCAATGAGTGGGTAATGGGGGTATGGATTACGCTCGTAATGTCCTGTTACTTCACTGAAAGACATCTTGACTCCAGTCTGCCGGAAATTGCGGATTCTGGACGCATATAGGCCAGAAAGCGCTCCTCAAGCAGCTCTGCTGTGTCATAATGACCTTTAGCACGTAGTATTTGAATCACACATTCAGCAGTACAGAGTCCTGATTTCTTCTGGTTTTTTCTCAGATTATAACGAGACTCTTCAGAGGGTTTAAGGTTAATACGGCGAGCTTTAAGAAGATATGGGCTTCGCTGGTGTATCCTGCGTGCCTCATGCCATGTACCATCAATAATGATAAACTGACTGATGCCGGTCAAATCGTCTGTTTCTTCGCCTCCAGCACCAGGATATACCAAGACAACTCCCCCCTTTTCAATCTCTTCCACTATATTGTTTGGGGGATTCATTCGGTTCCAGCAGATCTGTTCTGCTGCTTCACCAAGCAGATCAAGCACCAAACGTCCGGTATTGGATTTTTTTGGGATTTCTTTAAAGTGGGTTAACAGATATATTTTAAACGAAAGCATCTTGAGAAATTTCCCTTTAAGCCGGACAGAAAACTGAGCCTGGCCAGTCCATCAGATGCCTGACATCATATTATGTTTCAGAAACCATTGATATGCATCAACAATCCCATCCTCAAGATCGATCCGATGTTTCCATCCAAGATTATAAAGGCGTGAGGAATCCGCCAGTTTACGGGGAGTGCCATCAGGTTTGGATATATCAAAGACGATCTCTCCATGATAATCAATGACCTTTTTAAGCATTTCTGCAAGCCCGGCAATGCTGATTTCCTGACCTGAACCAATATTGATCAGGGCTGGCGCTTCACTAAAAGACAGCAATTCATTATAACGAATTTCATCCAGGTTCATCAGAAAAAGGGCTGCATCCGCCAGGTCGTCCACATGCATAAACTCACGCAGAGGGGTGCCTGTACCCCAGACAACAACGGATGATGCCCCTGTCTCCTTTGCTTCATGGATCTTCCGAATCAGGGCAGGCAGTACGTGAGAGCCTGTCAGATCGAAGTTGTCACCCGGACCGTAAAGATTATTCGGCATGGCTGAAAGAAACCTGGTTCCGTACTGCTCGTTATAAGAGCGACACTGGGTAACTCCGGCAATCTTGGCAATTGCATATGCATCATTGGTCTCTTCAATCTGTGAGGTGAGCAGGTATTCTTCCCTGATCGGCTGCGGGGCAAACTTGGGGTAGATACAGGTGCTTCCCAGAAACAAAAGGCGTTTGACCTTGTTTTTCCATGCCTCATGGATACAGTTGGTCTGGATCAAAAGGTTATCGTAGATAAACTCGGCCTTGCGAGTGCTGTTGGCGATGATCCCCCCTACCCTTGCGGCTGCCAGAAAAACAAAGTCCGGCTGTTCTTTTGCAAAAAAACAGGCTACATCGGCCTGATTACGAAGTTCCAATTCTCTGGAACTTTTCAGGATCAGGTTTTGAAATCCGGATTGATTAAGCCTTCTGACAATAGCAGAACCGACCATTCCATGATGACCGGCTACATAAATTTTCGCTTCAGGTTGCATCTCTGTTCTCCAGAAAAACTGCCGGTACAGTTATTGACGAAGGTTCTGTCCCGAGATCAATCAACGCCCGCTGCAATTCAGCGGCACGGTTACGTGAGCCAATAACTACCCGATGCAGCCCCCCCAGCATGGCATGGGCCAGGGAAACCACCGGCTTACCCATAAAAACAGTTCCAATATTTTTATTGTCCATAACCGTCACAACCTCTATACCTGCCTGATACAGAGCAATCCAGGCAAGCACTGAAATACTGTCAACGCCGCATAGAGAGACACGTTCTACTCCGTCATCCTGCAAAAGTTTGCAGATAGGTTGGTATTCATTAACAATTACAGGTATAAGCCTGTCAAGATACCGCGAATGCTTGAGTGATAACAGCTTCAGTTCGGAAGTCCCTTTTGCTGTCAAGTGATAGGTACAGCGATTTGGTGGCACCTCCCTGATTTTGATCCACGCATTGGCCGTTGCAGTCTTTAAATAACTGTTAACCAGTCCCAATGCACAGCCAAGGCGTTTGGCAAGCTCCCGCTGGGAACAGGCAGATTCCGATTCCAGCTCGCATAGCAGGCGGAATAGCGTATATTCGTCAAGTGATTGAGTTGCTTTATCGTTCATGGCCTGAACCGTAACCCAAGTTCTGTTATTTTTCAACTGTCAACATCTGTTGATAGATTGATTCCAGCTCTGTAACCCTGATATCCCAGCCATGCATTTCCACAGCCCTTCTGCGCAAGCGGCGTCCCCTCTGTCTTGTATCCTCACGATTGCAAAGCATATCTGACATCTTTGTTGCAAGGTCCAATGCATTGCCAGGCTCTGCATATATACCATCATCTCCCAATATTTCCCTGTTTACAGGCGTATCAAAGGCAACTACCGGCAACCCGCAGGATATATAATTAAGCAGTTTACCATTGGCTTCAGTATCAGATATCTTGGGAGAAACGGCCAGGTCTCCGGCGGCAAGAAACTTTGGCGCATCAGCGTAATCAATCTTGCCAGTAAAGATAACAAAACTAGATATATTAAGTTGTTCTGCCTTCTGCCGATAACCCTGTTCCGGATATCCCATAATAACCATACGAAAACTTCTTCCCTGGTGAATCAGCAGTTTTGCCGATTCCAAAAGCAGATCAATCCCCTGATAATGATTCAGAAGTCCAAGATACATGATTACAGGATAATTATCATCAATCCCCAGTCTATCAAGGGCCTCCAAGCGGGAGTAATGACGGAATACGTTTGTATCAACTCCATCCGGAAAAACAGCAACCTTGTCAGCCCGTATCTTGCCAGAATCTTTCAACTCCTTAACTCCGCAACTTGAGCTTGTAACAATAAAATCAGCAAGTCTGTTGATTCTGTACTCAATCCATCTGAACAGTTTATACAACAGGGAGTCGCTCTTGAAAAAACCATGGTTGACTGATTCACCACTCAGACTGCCCTGATAGTCAAAAAGTATCGGAATACCGAAAATTCTGGATACTGGCCAGCCAGCTAACACGCCTTCATGCAGGTGGGCATGGATAAGACAAGGTTTATATCTTCTGGTAACGCCAAAAACCTTTAACATTAAAAACAGATCAAGGTAGACCTTGTGCCATGATGGGCCTGCCTCATGCTTTTTGTACCAGGGCAGGCAAAAGATTCGTTCTGTAGGAACAGGTTCAAGATCACGCCCCAGATGATATGTAACAATCCTGACCTGATGCCCCCTGGCAACAAGCGCTCTTGCCTCCTCAAAGATTCTGACATGACATCCGCGATCAGAAAAATAAGGGGTTGGGGCGATCATCAGGATTTTAAGAGGGTTGTTGGACAAGGTACAAGGCGCAGATATTTTGCTGCCTGCCTCTTCGCCCAATCCAGCGCTTGCCCCCTGGCCATGCAGCTTATCATTCCGGCTCATTCAAACGCTCTCGGACAGAATATATCGGCTTACCCTGGGATTCGTAATAGATGCGTGCATTCAACTCTCCCAGTAGCCCCAGGGTTATAAACTGAACCCCCATAAACAACAGAAAAGCAGTCAGGATTAGTAGTGGGTTACGATTCATACTTGTATTGGCAAACAGCTTCATATAAATCGTGGTACCACCGGTTATACAGGAAAGCATAATGGAGTAGACACCCCATTTTCCGAATAACTGGATCGGCTTGGTTGCATATGAAAGTAAAAATTTTACTGTAAGCAGATCCAGTACAACACGCATTGTACGTGAGATACCATATTTGCTAACCCCATGCAGCCTGGGATGATGCTGTACCGGCAACTCAGTTACCTTTGCGCCAATCCGCGAAGCAAGGGCCGGTACAAAACGATGCATCTCACCATACAGGCCGATTCCTTCCAGTACCTCTCGCCGATAAGCCTTGAGTGTGCAGCCATAGTCGTGCAGATGAACATCAGTAAAGCGGGATATTATGCCGTTAGCAATACGTGATGGAAGGGTACGGCTGATAAATGTGTCACGTCGGTCTTTGCGCCAGCCTGATACAACATCGAACCCTTCATGAATCTTGTCCAGCAAGAGCCTGATATCAGAAGGGTCATTCTGCAAATCTCCATCCATTGGAACGATTACAGCCCCGCGTGCAGCCTCAAAACCGGCTGCCATGGCAGCGGTCTGACCGAAGTTACGTCTGAATCGAATGACTCTGAAGCGTAAGTCCGTGGCTGCAATATCCTTAAGGACTCCAAATGAATTATCTCCTGAGCCGTCATCGACACAAATAATCTCATAATCAAGCCCCAACGGGTCAATGGCGGCAGTTACGGCTGCATACAATGGCCTGATATTCTCCTCTTCAAAATATATAGGTACCACTACAGACAAGTCCATCGGACCACTCCGGAATGAAACAGGATATAGCTTAAGTAGATACGGTAAACGGTGAAAACATAACTGATGCGTTCGCAAAAGCTCAAAAATCGCCTGTTTTTAGCCTAGTAACATACTGATATTACTGAAGTTCAAAAACTAAAAATCGAGAATTTGCGAGGGCATCATAACTAGATTCTCTACGAGTTGAAGTGGAGTCTGTTGATGGCATGATTATTCTGGCGTTTGCCTGATGAAATTTTTAACCATGCTGTCTCAATCTTTTTTTTACAGGTTGCTCCCTGTTTTTAGCCCGTGGCGGTGCATCCAGGGCATCTGCTTCAGCCTTGGTAAGCAGCCGGTATTCCCCTGGCTGAAGGCCGCCAAGTGTCAGGTTACCGTATCGGATTCTCCTCAGCCTGACAACATACAACCCCACAGCCGAACACATTCTCCTGACCTGACGATTACGTCCCTCACGAATGGTGACAGAAAGCCAGTCATTGCTCTGATCACTTTTCAGCATACGGACTGTTGCGCCAGCAGTTGGGCCGTCATCAAGTTCAACCCCTTCAGAAAGCCTCCGAATCTGCTGCGGATCGATCTTGCCACGCACCCTAACATGGTACTCTTTATCCACCTGATGCCTGGGGTGCATCAGGCGATTGGCCCATGCGCCATCGTTAGTCAGCAACAGCAGTCCTTCCGAATTATAGTCAAGTCTGCCAACCGGAAAAAGCCGTTCCCCAACATCCTTAACCAGCTCTGTTACAAGTTGTCGCCCCTGTGGATCCTTCAGGGAAGTGACATAACCGGCAGGTTTATGCAACAGCACATAATAGAGCATTTCAGCAGGTTTAACCGGTTGCCCGTCCAGGCTTATGACATCTTTTTCAGGGTCTGCCTTGCTGCCCAGTTCAGTCACTATAGTTCCATTAACAGCAACCCTGCCTGTCAGTATCATCTCTTCAGAGGCACGTCGGGACATAATTCCGGCTGCTGATATTATTTTCTGCAATCTCTCGTTCATGGCTTGTCCTTATCTCTTTCGGATTTCTGTTCACCAGGCATCAAGGCAAGAAACAAACCAGCTCCTGCACCATACAGCGCCCCTGACCAGGGGTTGCTCATCATGGCTCATGCACCGCCACCAGCACAACGTGATATCCATCCAAGTGCCCCACCTGCAATTGCCCCCCCGCAAATCAGGATGACAAATTTCAAAACCTGTAATTTCATAGCTTCTCCAGTCTGGTTGGCAATTTGGCAAGATAACAGGTTAGTATTACAGCCAAAAGCATAAGAAATACTTTTATCCAAATTGGTTTTACCAGTATCGTTGATAAAGTTAATGTTATCCATACCAGGGTAATAGCAATACATTTACTTTTAAACGGAATTCCTTTGCCGTCAAGGTATCCCTTAACCATTGGGCCAAGTCGTTTGTGCTGTAACAGCCAGTTGTAAAAAACTTCCGAGCTGCGGGCAAAACAGGCTGCGGCCAGAAGCAGAAACGGAGTGGTTGGCAGCAAAGGCAGAAAGATACCTGCTACTCCCAAAAAAGTGCAACAAACTCCAATTGAAATCAGTAACCAGCGGAGAAAAAGTGATGTGACCATAGAAAAGCAGTTTACGTGAGGTTTATTGATTGAACAAGCAATACTGTGCTGCCGATACCAATCCTGTCACCCTGTTTAATTTCCATCTGGCTAACAGGTTCATTATTTATCGTAGTACCGTGAGTGCTTTGAAGGTCAATCAGCAGAAGTCTGCCGTTAATTATCTGTATAGCTGCGTGGCGGTCAGAGGCAAGTGGATCATCAATCAGTATATCGGAATTTTTTTTGCCCAGAACAGAGGGAATGGCCCCCCCGAGGCAGATCCCGCACCGGGCCCCTTCCAACACCTTAAGTACCAGTTGATCATCAGGATTTACTGATTGACTGCCTTCTGTGCCAATCTGCTCTTTCTCATCCTCCACCATAAAAAGCCTGACCAGCCCTTCAAGTGTCAAGCTGAATGCATCTGGCGATTCCATGGCGTTTAATTGCTGATAAACAAGTGCCAATATCCGACAAGAAGCTTCGCCTGATGTATAAGACAACATCTGCTTGTCAACCGAAAAATCTGCCTGACGTTTAAACTGGGGGTCAGACCAGTAATCTGAAATCTTTGTTCCCCTGTAAAAATAAAAGAAATTACAGTAGCCACAATTTTCCAGCATTATCATGGCATCAGAACCATCTGAACAGATACTTGACAGCCTGTCCTTCAAATCAATCGTATTGACTGGCCCATGGATATATGGCCTGTTCTGCACCATTACCAGCAGACTTTTCAAAAGTACAGGGTCTGTCTCGTGCAGAGAAATAAGACCAGAGCCATGACTTACATCTGCAAGGCGTGAACAGAAATTTGTAATTGTAAGTGGAGAAATTTTTTTACCCAATAACAGACCGGCTGCAAATGGTTGCCCCTGAAAAATAAAAAGCAGAAGCAGCAGGTCTCCGGTGGATATTTTCAGGTAACCGGTAAACAATGAACCTGAAGCGCCAGAAAGCAGCTTAACCAGGGTATCACGGCTGTAAGCAGCTTCTTCAGAATATGTATTTCCTTTAGGCAGGTTAAGGTATGACATGGAAAGAACTATAAAGCCTGGTTGTTTCTCTGTCAAGTTGCCGGTTTTTCTTGCCCTGGACTTGATGCAATGTTAATCTTCAGAATCCGATCAAACTGCTGGAGATAATTTTTATATGCGTTATATAACAGCCGGCGAATCACACGGCCCACAGTTGACTGCCATCATTGAAGGACTGCCCGCAGGACTTGAGATATTGCCCACAGCAATCGATCAGCAGCTTGCCCGTCGTCAACATGGCTATGGCCGTGGTGGCCGCATGAAGATCGAACAAGACAGGTCAGATATACTATCCGGTGTCCGCTGGGGTAAAACCATGGGATCTCCGGTAACCATCACAATTAAGAATCGTGACTGGGAAAACTGGCTGGAAAAGATGTCCCCATTGCCGGAATTTGATGGCATGGCTGAAGCGGTAACCCGTCCGCGTCCAGGCCACGCCGATCTGGCAGGTGCCATGAAGTATGCACACCGTGATGTCCGTAATATACTGGAGCGTTCAAGCGCAAGAGAAACTGCCGCTCGAGTGGCAGTAGGTGCAGTGGCCAGAGTTCTGCTTGAGACGCTGGGTATCCGTATCGGGGGTGTGGTTACAGAGATTGGCGGGATTGTGTCCAGTTCTGTTTCTGTTTCATACCCACAACAGTGGGATGATGCCGCTGCATCAGAACTGTACTGTTGTGATCCGTCAGTTGAGGCTGAGATAAAAAATCTGATTGATCGTGCAAAGACCTCCGGTGACACCCTGGGTGGTGTGGTTGAGGTACATGTGTTGGGATTACCGCCTGGCCTGGGCAGTTGTATGCAGTGGGACCGCAAGCTTGATGCCAGGTTGGCTATGGCCATGATGAGTATCCAGGCTATCAAGGGTGTGGAAATTGGTTTGGGGTTTGAAGTAGCGCGTCTTCCTGGCTCAAAGGTACATGACGAAATCATCTGGAATCCAGAAAGATTACAGGATGGCAACAGCACAGCTTATCAACGTATTACAAACAACGCGGGAGGCATTGAAGGTGGCATGACCAATGGCGAGCCCCTGGTGATCAGGGCTGCAATGAAACCTATACCTACACTCTACACCCCCCTTCGTTCAGTGGATATAATTTCTCACGAGCCTTTTCAGGCATCGGTTGAACGTTCCGACACATGTGCAGTTCCGGCAGCCCTGGTCGTGGCTGAAGCGGTTGTGGCGATTGAGCTGGCTCAAGCCATGCTGGAAAAATTTGGCGGTGACTCTATGGCTGAAATCATCAAAAACAGGGATAACTATCTGGCCAGTCTGCGTGACTTCTGATGCGACAATCAATTATTCTAACCGGCCCGATGGGAAGTGGAAAAACCAGTGTGGGGAAGTTACTTGCAAAAAAACTGGGGTTTCATTTTAATGACCTTGACGAGATGATCTGTTCACAGACTAAAAAAACCATTAGCCAACTGTTTTGTGACTATGGTGAAGACGCCTTCAGGGATATTGAATCTAACATACTTGCAACTACGGTTAAAGACGATGGGATGGTGCTTTCAACCGGTGGAGGTGTTGTCTTGAGGGAGCAGAATCGTTTGCTGCTTCAAAAATCAGGACTTATTGTCAATCTTAAGGCATCTCTGGAGGAGCTATCCAGACGTCTTGCCCTTGCCGAAGATCGGCCCCTTCTCAAAGGTAATGAGCCTTTAGAGACTCTTATTTCAAGGATGATAACCGATCGGGAGCTGTTTTACGCGGATGCAGACATAAGAATTGACACCACAATGAAAACATTGGAAGATGTCTCCACTGAAATCCTTCAATTCTACTCCAAAAGGCAGCAGGGAAAACTGTGAAAACCATTACTATCAATCTTGGACTGCATTCATATGATATAGCTATCGGTGAAGGTCTTCTGCCAGGTATAGGTTCTGCCTGCAAGGCTATGGGGCTTGGCAGTAATGTTGCCGTAGTCACTAATCCAACGGTTTCAACCCTCTATTCCGATGTTGTTATATCAGCTCTAAAAGATGCCGGATTTTCTCCTTTTGTGATAGAAATCCAAGATGGGGAAGAGTACAAAAACTGCTCTACTCTGCAACGGATTTACGATTGTCTGATTGATGCCGGTATGGATCGCCGTTCCTTTATCATAGCACTGGGTGGTGGTGTGGTAGGTGATATTGCCGGTTTTGCATCGGCTACTTTTTTGAGAGGCATACCTTTTATCCAGATTCCTACAACCCTGCTGGCACAGGTTGACAGCAGTGTCGGTGGTAAAACCGGTATAGACCATCCTTCCGGTAAAAATTTGATTGGTGCCTTTTATCAGCCCCATCTTGTCTTTTCAGATACAGGTACACTGAAAACTCTGGAGAAAAGACATTATCTGGCAGGATTAGCAGAAGTGGTAAAGTATGGTGTAGTGCTTGATGCCGATCTCTTTTTACTGCTTGAAGCCGAAGTAGAGGGCCTGCTTAAACGTGATTCCGACTTGCTTGCCAGGATTATTGCCCGCTGTTGCGAGATAAAGGCAGCAGTGGTTGAAGAAGATGAAAAAGAGTCTGGATTACGAGCTGTTTTAAATTATGGTCATACACTAGGCCATGCATTTGAAACCATTTCAGGATATCAAGGCATGGTACATGGTGAGGCTGTTGCATCCGGGATGGTCCAAGCCGCTGTACTTTCAGCTTCTGAGGGTTATTGCACTGAAACGGATGTGCAGAGAATAACTCTGCTTTTACAGAGCCTGAAACTGCCTGTAACAGCCCCGCAGGCCACGTTTGATGAACTGGTTAATGCAATTTCCAAAGACAAGAAAAACAGATCAGGCTCTATCAAATTTGTATGTAACCAAGGCATCGGTTCACACAGCTTCCATTATTTTACCCCGGCACGTTTGGCCGAAGTCTGTTGCTCAGGGAGGTAGATGCGTTTATGCAGCTATCAACGGAATCCTTCTGGAGTGAGATTAAGGTACTTGAGGATCGGCTGAAGAGTACCCCTGATTCTTACTGTTTTGCCCAGCTTGCGGACGTCTATCTGCGCGCCGGTCTTCTCGATGACGCACTTTCGGTTTCCCGTTCAGGTGTGGCCAGGTATCCAGGTTTTGTGGCAGGTCAATTGTCTCTAGCAAGGACATGCCATCAAAAAGGGCTGATTGACGAATGCCGCAAGGCTCTTGAAGTTGTCACAACAGCGGTACCTGATCATGCCGAGGCACAGAGAATGCTTGCTCGCCTTTACTCCGAATCAGGCCGAGGACAAGAGGCGATACATGCTCTTCAGGTACTGCTTGATTTAAATCCTGAAGATATATCTGCCAGACATGAGCTAGATGCATTGCAGCGAAGATTTCAGAATATTATTCTGGAAGATGAACTTGAGCTGATTGAATTTACAGAAGCTGATATTGTTGAAGAGATTGATGAACAACAGGATTCACATGCAGAACCGCTTAAAAAGAGCGAGGATGCTATAGCACATCCATATCCGGATATCACTGAACAACCAGAGATAATGCAAACGGGATCAGGATGTACAGATGAAAAAGAGATTACCGAATCTGCTGAAGTTGGTCTTTCGCCAGATTTGGGTGCCGTCTGGGCAAGTCAGGAACAGGAACTGCTTGAACCTGCAACTGTTCAGCCGACTTTGGTTGAGACTCCGCCTGATCTTGATTCCATCTGGGGACCATCTGAACACGAAATTGCAGAACCTGCCGGGTTTGGACTGTCAACAGATTCAGGTTCTGTCTGGACAAGTACGGAACAGGAACTGCCCGAACCTGCAACTGTTCAGCCGGTTATGGTTGAAGCACCACCTGACCTTGATTCCATCTGGGCACCGCCTGAACAAGAAATTACAGAACCTGCCGGGTTTGGACTGTCAACAGATTCAGGTTCTGTCTGGGCAAGTACGGAACAGGAACTGCCCGAACCTGCAACTGTTCAGTCAACTTTGGTTGAGACACCAACTGATCTTGATTCCATCTGGGCACCGCCTGAACAAGAGACTGCCGAACCTGCTGTCACCTTACCAGAACCCGGTGTTATGCTTTCCAATTATACAGAAGTTGAAAAGGCTGCTGAAAAACCGGAGGAAGCCCCAATCGGTAATGAAAAAGATCCGTTGGTTACATCAACAATGGCAGAACTTTACGCTTCTCAGGGGCACGTTGACAAGGCTATATTTATTTACCGCAACATTATTGCAAACACACCTTCTGACCAGACAGCATCTGCGAGACTGACTGAACTGGAACAATCCTTGCGCCCTGTTGAAATTGCAAGAGTGCCTGATTCAATGTTTGATCTTGCTTCAGAACCTGTCATGGTTCCAGCAGTCGGTATTTCAGATCAGGCAAAAGTCATTATTCTTGAAGGCTGGCTTGATAACATCCGGAGGTTACGTAAATGCCGATAAGAGAAAAACTAAGGGCAATGCTTGGACAGGTTGAAGGCGCATTTGCTGTAACTTTAATGGGCTATGATTGTATTGCCATTGATGAGGTAAAAAATGGCGATGCAGGATTTGATGTACATGCAATGACTGTTGAATTTGGCACCGTTGTAAAAGAATTACGTCATACTATTAATGTGGTTGGTGCTGGTAAAATGGAGGAAATCATCATTACCACAGGATCTGCACGTGTGATTATAAGGATTTTAAACGACGAATTTTTTGCTGCTTTTGCGCTACCCAGAGAAGCAAGCCTGGGTAAGGCACGCTACACATTAAGGGTCAACGCATTATCTCTTATAGAGGCATTGTCCTGATCATGAGAATACTTGTGATTCATGGACCTAATCTTAACCTTCTGGGTAAACGTGAACCTGAAATATACGGGACACTTTCCTTGAATGATATAAATCAGGCACTGGAGACCCTGGGGGCAGAATTCGGGTGCAGCCTGAGGTTTTTTCAGTCAAATAACGAAGGGTTACTGGTGGATGAAATCCAGCAGGCCCCTGAAAATTATGACGCTATTCTCATTAATCCAGCCGCTTATACCCATACCAGCATTGCACTGCGGGACTCACTTTCTGCAATAGGACTTCCCTTTGTGGAGGTTCATCTCTCAAATATCCATCGCCGCGAAGAATTCAGACATCACAGCTACCTGGCACCACTGGCCCTGGGGCAGATCTCCGGTTTTGGACTGGACAGCTACCTGCTTGGCTTAAGGGCTCTTTTCAATTACATAAAAAACTAGTTTACAACAGAACAAAAAAATATCTGATTTTAAAGAATTATGTTGAGGAGATCTTTTTAGTTATGCTAAAAAGCAGACGCCAAAAACTGCTGCCGTTCTTTGAAAAACATAAACTGGACATACTTTTGATAGAACACAACGTAAATTTACGTTATCTGTCAGGATTCAGTGGTTCTGAAGGTGCCTTGCTGCTTAAGCCGGATTGTAGTGGCTGGTTTGTCTGTGATTCACGTTACACCATACAGGCAACTGATGAGGTGAGTGACCTGAAAGTTATAGAACAGGTACAGCGTCAAAAAGGGATAGCTGATCTGATTATTCATTCAGGTGCCGTCAGGGCAGGATACGAATCTTCCCATACATCTGTAAGCAAACATCATGGGCTGCAGAATCTTTTGCCTAAGGTAGCTCTGGTTCCAATAGATCAGGAACTGGACACAATACGTAACTGCAAGGATGACTACGAAATTAAGCAAATGGCTGAAGTGGCCGGGTTAGCCTCTGCATCGCTTGAAGCAACTCTTCCGCTGTTACGTCCCGGGATAGCAGAATCCTGGTTTGCACTGCAACTGGAGTTTGAAATGCGACGTCGTGGAGCAGAAGGGCGTGGCTTTGATTTTATCGTAGCCTCTGGAACAAGGGGGGCTATGCCGCACGGAAAGGCATCTGAAAAGCTTGTTCTTTCTGGCGAACTGGTTACCATTGATTTTGGAGCTGTAAAAAACGGTTACTATTCTGATGAAACCGTTACAGTGGCAATCGGAACCATAAACGAAAGACAAAGGCAGATATACCAGACCGTGCTTGATGCACATGATCTTGCTGTTTCCGTTGTTAAACCAGGAATTTCATGCAGGGATGTTGATGCTGTAGCCCGTGATTATATTAAAAATCAGGGCTTTGGCAATTACTTTGGCCACGGACTCGGACATGGAGTTGGTCTGGATGTACATGAAAAACCGGTGATATCTCCGCGCAGTGATTCAGTGGTAGAAGAAGGGATGATCTTTACCATCGAACCTGGCATTTACATACCGGAATTTGGCGGCGTAAGGATAGAAGACACAATAGTCGTTACAGCAGACGGTTGCAGACTGCTAACTAACTGTCCAAAACATCTGATTGAATTGTAAATCAGGCAAGGAGAAATTTACCAAGTGCAATACCAGGAAACAGAAGTTGATGACTTTTCAGCGACGGTTGTACTGAAAAGTTCTGAATATTCCCCTAACAGGTGTGCCTACGATAATAAGAAGGCAGGTGTTTGGCTTTTTCAAGCAGATTGTATTGAATTTATGGACGCACTGATTAAACAATATCCGTTTGGTAAATTTGATATGATTTTTGCAGATCCGCCATATTTTCTCTCAAACGGTGGTATAACATGTCATGCTGGCAAAATGGTTAAAGTTGATAAGGGTAAATGGGACAAATCAAATGGTCCAGAATTAAATCATCAGTTTATTTTAGACTGGCTTTCCAGATGCCAGAAGATATTAAAGCCAAATGGCACAATCTGGGTTTCAGGTACGCATCATGTTATCTATTCCGTAGGTTATGCCATGCAGCAACTTGGAATGAAGATACTTAACGACATAACATGGGAAAAACCAAATCCACCTCCCAATTTATCATGCAGATACTTTACCCATTCTGCCGAAACGGTAATATGGGCGGCAAAAAATGAAAAGTCCAAGCATTGCTTCAATTACGAAAAAATGCGAGAAGCCAACAATGACAAACAGATGAAAACAGTCTGGAACATCAAGGCCCCTGCTGGCAATGAAAAGGTATTCGGTAAACATCCTACTCAAAAGCCTTTACAACTGCTTGAAAGAATTATTCTGGCAAGCACAAATGAAGACAATCTGGTATTTGATCCGTTTTCTGGAAGTTCTACAACAGGTATCGCAGCCATAAAAAACAAAAGAAAATTTGTCGGATGTGAACTTGAAACTGATTTTATAGCGTTATCGTTAAAACGCCTCGAAATGGTAATAAATAAAATGTCAGAAAATCCGGATTCATCCAGAGAGATATAATGAAAACTGGCGGTTATGGTGGAGGCAATACTATTACCGGACTTAATTTTGAAGCAAAAGTGGACTTGCAGAAATTGCTTTCTGTGCTTCCTGGCTACAAAATTAATAAAAATGTCAACAAGGCAGGTGTAAATGTTTATTTTGAAGGCATACCTGTAGCCAGATGCTTCAGAAAACATGACTTTTATGTTTTTTTGAATGAATCAGGCATTGACTGGAAACAGATAATTTCAAAAAGACTACTGCCAGATGATGCAATGCTGGTATCTAACATAAAAACTTTATTCATAATAGAAGTAAAATATCAACAGGTTGCAGGCTCTGTTGATGAAAAATTGCAGACGTCTGATTTCAAAAGAAAACAGTATCTAAAACTGGTTGCTTCATTGGGATTGACAGTAGAATACGTTTATGTACTGAACGACTGGTTTAAAAAACCGGAATACAAAGACGTGCTGGATTATATTAACAGCGTTAATTGTCATTATAAATTCAGTGAACTTCCTTTATATTGGCTTGGTTTACCTGTAAAAAGATTTGAGGAATAAGGACTAAACCTTTATAGTCACTATAATTTTTTTATACTAGCCCCGCAGCATTGCCCCAGATTGCTGTTCCGCCATCAAAACAAATCGTCCCGAAGGGGCGTGGGTTGCCTAAATTTATTAAAAAGGAGAACTAATGTGGAAGTAAAAGACCTTAAACTGTTGATAAAAATGATTACCGAAACTGATATTACCGAATTTGCCATGGATAATGCCGAAGAAAAAATAGTGATTAAACGTGGCCAGAAACCAGAGTATGTACAGATGGCTGCTCCTGCCTATCTAACGCCGGCACCTGGTCCGGCTACAACTGCTGCCGCAACAGCACCTCCTGTTGTGCCTGCCTCCAAAACCGGCGAAACGATCAATTCACCAATAGTAGGAACTTTTTACCGTGCAGCTTCACCTGAGGCTGCCCCTTTTGTTGAAATTGGTCAAATAGTTGAAAAAGGCCAGACACTCTGTCTTGTTGAGGCAATGAAACTGTTCAACGAGATTGAATCAGAGTATAAATGCAAAATTCTTCAAATCTGCATCGAAAACGCACAGCCGGTTGAATTCGGACAACCCCTTTTCATTGTAGAAAAGATTTAGGAGCCGGTAATGTTTCATAAAATATTAATAGCCAATCGAGGCGAGATAGCCATAAGGGTTATCCGTGCCTGTAAAGAGCTGGGAATCAAGACCGTTGCGGTCTATTCAACGGCCGACACCGAGTCTCTGCATGTAAAACTGGCTGATGAATCGGTCTGTATCGGACCACCACCTAGCATCCATAGTTATCTGAATATCAATGCAATCATCAGCGCCGCCGAGTTAACCGATGCCGAAGCCATTCATCCCGGCTATGGCTTTCTGTCAGAAAACGCCAGATTTGCAGAGGTCTGCGAGCAGTGCGGTATAACCTTTATCGGCCCATCTGCTGAAAGTATGAGGGTGATGGGAGATAAGATATCAGCACGTCAGGCAGTTATAGAGCATGGTGTTCCGATTCTGCCTGGCACCAAAGACAACGTGAAATCTGTAGATGAAGCGTTGAAAATAGCCAAGGAAATCGGCTTTCCTGTAATTATAAAGGCCACAGCCGGCGGTGGGGGACGTGGCATGAAGATAGTTCATTCTCAGGCCACGCTGGCAAACGCGTTTGCAACCGCAAGAGCAGAGGCACTGGCAGGTTTTGGTAATGCAGAAGTCTACATAGAAAAATACTGTATAGAACCGCGCCACGTAGAGATTCAGATACTGGCTGACAAGCACGGTAACTGTATCCATCTGGGAGAGAGGGACTGTTCCATACAGCGCAGACACCAGAAAATAATTGAAGAGGCTCCCTGTCCGATTCTAACACCGGAAACCCGCAAGGCAATGGGGGACGCTGCTATCAAGGCGGCAAAGGCTGTAAACTATTCAAGCGTCGGCACAGTTGAATTTTTGCTGGATAAAAGCGGAGAATTCTTTTTTATGGAGATGAACACTAGGATACAGGTGGAACATCCGGTAACAGAGATGATCACCGGAGTCGATCTTGTCAGAGAGCAGATCCGTTCCGCTGCTGGACTCCCTCTACGCTACAAGCAAAAGGATATCAAGATTAACGGTCATGCTATTGAATGTAGAATCAATGCCGAGGATCCCTTTAAATTCACCCCCTGCCCAGGCAAGATTACCGCTTATCATCAGCCTGGCGGACTTGGAATACGGGTTGATTCATTTGTCTATGACCAATATAATGTTTTACCACATTACGATTCCATGATAGGCAAGCTGATTGTACATGCAGACACTCGTGAAGATGCCATCCGCCGTATGGCCCGCGCCCTGGATGAGTATATTATTGAGGGTATCAAGACCACTATCTTCTTTCATAAACGTATAATGACCAATAAAGACTTTATTGAAGGCAATGTTGATACATCTTTTCTTGAAAGGATTGTAGTTGAGTGATTTATGAAATTTCCTGAAGAACTGAAATATACAAAAGAACATGTCTGGCTGAGGATTGACGGAAACCATGCTGTTGTAGGGATAACTGATTTTGCTCAGGAAAAATTAGGTGTTATTGCTGCGGTAGAGCTTCCTGCTGAAGGGGATGTTGTGGATCAGGAAGATTCAATGGGGACTATCGAGGCTCGCAAGACAGTGGCTGAACTGTATGCACCGATTACTGGCACGGTGCTGACTGTTAATGAAGAAGTTGCTGACAATCCATTACTGATTAATGATGATCCATATGATGAAGGATGGTTGCTGGAACTGGAAATTGATGACAGAGATGAACTGAAGTCACTTATGACATCGGATGATTATGCAGAGTATGTTGAAGACAAGGAACTGTAAATTATCCCCTGGCTGTGCTATAAAAAAGGGCGGGATGAAAATCCCGCCCTTTTTTATTATCAAAATTGATTCAAATTTGTAATGGTTTCACATTTTCTTTGTTATGGCAGGTTAGTGGACCAAACCCTTCATGGATGACATGAAAAATTTGTGCAATTATCAATTTATACAGGGGTGTTATGTGCGTATTTTTCTGATTTTACTGTTCATATCTTTTGCTGCAACAACTTCTGATCTTTATGCAGCTCCGCTTCGTATAACTCTGGCAGAAGCTATCAGAACTGCTGTGGAAAAAAATCTTGATTTAAGGGCGGAACTCTACAACCCTGCAATGCAGGAGGCTGAATATCAGAAAAGCAGGGGAATCTACGATCCGTTACTTACGCTACAGGCAAACTACAATGATTCAACCACCTATTCTACAGTCATGCTATCCAGTAAATACTGGAACCAGACCACCGTATTAAATTCAGGTGTTACGCAACTGTTTTCAACCGGCGCCACTGCAAACCTGGGTTTTAATAACAGCTACTTTTCTGCTGATCAGTCAGATCGTTCAAATGGGCTTTCATCGTATTGGCAATCAAGTCTGGGATTGACCTTAACCCAGCCTCTCCTCAAAAACATGGGAAGAGAGATTACTGAATTCACTATTGACAGTGCCAGACTTAATAAAGAAGTCTCGCTTGAAAAATTAAGCGCCAGGTTGAACACCCTGGTGTCACAGGTACGCACAGAGTATTACAAACTGTACAGTCTGCGTGAGGAGCTGGATGTAAGAAAGGTCTCACTGGAGCTTGCCAAAAGGGTATTGCATGAAACACGAGCCAGGGTAAAAACCGGGGTTATGCCTGCCATGGAGATACTAAACGCAGAATTTGGCGTATCAAGTCGTGAGAAAGAATGGATTGATGCTGAAAAGGCGCTCTCTGATCAGACGGATCTGTTTGCCCAACTACTTCAGATAACACCTGGTACCACGATAGAGACCATTGATCTACCTTCGAGTGAATACCTTAAGATATCTGAACAGTCTGAGATAAAACGTGCGATGAATAACCGTCCGGAACTGAAAGAATTAAAGCGAAATCTTGAGCTGCTTGAGCTTCAGACAAGGGTAGCAGACAATAAAACCCGCCCGGACCTTTCGCTTTCAGCCTCTGCCGCAACCGGTGGATTGGGAGACACCTATCCTCGCAACATGGACAGGCTGGCTTCCGGAAATTATCCGGCTTGGGGGGTGGGGCTTACGTTCAGTTACCCGCTGGGTAACCAGGCAGCCGAAAATGAGTATCGCAAAAATCGTATGAAGTACGACCAGGCGGTAATTCAGTTACGCAACCAGGAGGATTTGATTGCTAACGAAGTCCGTTCGGCTGTAAGGTCCATTGAAGCCAACTACAAGCAGATTGATGTAGCGGACCGTGGCAGGGCCTTTGCAGAGGAGAGATTAAGAGCATGGGTACGCAAGGTTGAAGTGGGGCTTGCCACAAACAAGGATCTGCTTGATGTTGAAAAGGATCTGTCCACTGCCAAGCACAATCAGATCAAGGCCCATGTCTCATATGTTAATTCAATTACACAACTCTGGAAGGCAACAGGCGTCATTCTGGCCAAAGAGAAGATCAGTCTTCTGACCCTTGAACATGACGCACTTTATAAAGGAGTGAAGTAATGTTAAGGATTGGAAGGATTGATTATGCCAACTGTACCCCCATATTCATGCAGATTGAAAAACAAATTTCAAAAGAGACAAGCAGTATAGTGCATGGTGTTCCGGCAGAACTGAACGCTAGTCTGGCCAGAGGTGAGATAGATATCTGCATATCTTCTTCAATCGAATTCACCAGACATGCATCTGAATACGCCATAATGCCAGGATATTGTATCGGTTCTGACGGTCCGGTAAAAAGCGTGCTGCTGTTTACAACCCGTCCGGTAGAGGAAATGGAAGGTGAAGATATGCTTGTAACCAGCGAATCAGCAACATCTGTTGTGCTACTTCAGATTTTGATGAACAAACGCTGGGGGCTTAAAAATTTCACATTAACTGCTTCATCACTTCCATGGCAGGATGCATTGCAGCGATCACCAGCCCTGCTATTGATAGGGGATCGGGCCTTACAGGCAGCTTCACACAAAACAGATGGCTACTGTTATGACTTGGGTCAAGAATGGAAGATACTGACAGGCCTGCCATTTGTATATGCCCTCTGGTTGGTAAACCGTAAATCTGCATCCGGAAAAAAAAAGGCATTGTCTCATTTCAGGCAATTATTGGAAGAGGCGACTGATACGATTGCAACAAGAGCGGAACAGTTGGCAGAAAATGCACCGGAGTCTGAATGGATAGAAGTTAAGCAACTGGCGGACTACTGGCGTAATTGCATTACCTACAGGCTAGATGCTGCCCACCTGTCCGGTCTTGCTAAATTTTATCAGTTTGCCGCTGAAATCGGTATGATTAAATCTGCCACGCAACCTTTTTTTCTTGATCTGAAGTTTCTGTGAGATGTGTTAAAACTTAGAGATATAATAAGAACTCAGCTCTAATTTATTTCAGATTTATCATCCCTGCCAGATCAGTCTTTAAGTCTCAAATAGTCACCAAGTATCTTGGCATGGTCAAAACAAAGCGATTTCGGAAGTTCCTGCGGAAAAAACAGCCCCAAATCCTCTGCATCATCATCAGCCTTTGGTATGCCTGTTGCCTGGGCGATAAAAACCGTGCTTATGGTGTGCATTCTCTCATCTCTGTCTGGATCAGAGTAGCAGCCCAGAAGTTTAAGGTTATGGACAGACAGACCTGTCTCTTCTCTGGCCTCTCTGTACGCAGCAGCCTCCAGAGATTCACCATAATCAACAAATCCACCTGGCAACGCCCACCCTGTTGGAGGGTTTTTACGTTTAACAAGGACAATCTTCTCCCCAAACTCAATGATAACATCTACCGTAGGAAAAGGATTAAGATACTGTTTGATTGTAGCACCACAGGAAGGACAGGTAAGTGTTTCAAAGGCCATATCTGATTCCTCTGTTAAAAATCAATCATAAACATTCAGTCAAAAAAAGGGAGCAAGCTCCCCCTTTTTTTGATCTGATATTAATGATGTTGCATATCTCCGGATTATTTCTTCTTGCCGCCAGATGCCTTTTTGGATGCCTTAAGCGGGTTAACCTTGATATCCTCCACTTTAAGCTCAACCTTGACGTGGGTTGCATAATTACATATCCCGTTAGCCCATTTTTTAGATGGGTAAGGATATGCTCCACAAACCTTGCCAATGCTTCCTTCAACAATTTTTTCACAACCTTCGCAATTATCAACCACGGCCTGGCATGAGCCTTCTGGTAAAACACAACCATTCTTTGCCATAAAGGTACACTCAGTACCGGGAAGCACTGTTTGACACTGCATGTTTACAACCTCCGTAATAATGATTCAGATGTAATAAGATTTAAAGTCATTTAAACTGTAACAATTCTGAAAAGAGAAAGTCAATACCAAAAACTACTTAAACTGTCCATATTTTTTTGTATCAGACGGATAAACTTCAGAACGTTCTTTGTGTCTTTACAGTTAAGATGATTTTTACAGGTTAAAAATACCAGCGTAACCGCAGCTCAATTCTGGCATCATTAGGCTTCTCACCGAATTCGCTGAGGCTTGAACCTATAATGGCAGTCCCCTTCAGGCGCAGTTCCAGATTGGTAATGCCGGTATAGAGCAGTTCAGGCGACAGGGAAAGACTCTGATCCTGCAGGTTAGCTATTGTTGTAACTGCGGGTGTAAAGTACAGGATATCAAAAGGCTCTTTCTGGCTGACCCTGACGTACAGGTAATCTCGCATTACTGCAGGTCTTTTGTATGTCTGATTCTGACCAAGCAGTTGAAGTTTTGTCGGGTTGCTGTTTTGCTGCCATGCTGACCACCCCTGCTCTATCTGCCGATAAAATATCTCCATCTCATCTTTGGAATAACCGGTGCCGTTGTGGTAGTACTCAACAATATATGTAGTATCCTGCTCGGTCAGATAACGTAACCCTAAAAGCCAGCTAAAGGCATTGCCTGTGACAGTGGCAGGTTGGCCGTTGGCAGTCAGTACCTGGCGCTGGTGGTTGACATCCCAGGCCAGTTCACCATGCAGCTCAAAATTGGTTTTCAGGTTACGTGAGAAATCAAGGCCATATCCAGCATTTCTGCTTCCGCTTCCCCTTATAATCAGGTCTATATCGGTATCATACAGCAGAAGATAGAGTTTGCCACCCCAGTTGATGCTATCCTGTGTACCAAAATCACTGTTCAGATCATGATCCCGGGGCAGTATCAGCGGCGTGATGGCAATGGTCTTCAGAGGTCCGTCAAAACTCTGGACATAATCTGCCATTGCCAGCCAGTACCCTTCCAGGTTCAGTTCAGGATCATCTGGATCCTTGGGACGATCAAAGAATGCCACCGGAGTCCAGGCATACCCCTTGCCCCACTTGAGTGATTTCTTTCCGGCCAGCAGCCTGATCTTCTCATTTGGCTTGGCCTGTAGCCAGGCCTCGTACCAACTGAGTCTTAGATAGTTGTTGAGGCGGGTATTTGTATAATCAAGACTGGGCTGAAGATAGAGTTTTGCCCAGTCCTTTTCGAGACTACCCTCCAAAAGCAGCTTGCCGTTAAAATCAGCCAGCGTGCTGTCAACATGCCTGCCGTAGTATCTGAGTCTGGTCTGGGCTGCATCCGGATCAAGCAGATTAAGACCTGGTCTGGCCTCAAGATATCCGCCCAGATGCCATAACTTTTTCTCTATCTCTGATTCATCAAATGTAAAATCTTCCGCTCCGGCCCGGGCAGATACAATCATTAGCAGTAGTATTAACAGCAGGAGTTGCATCTAACGCAGCGAGTCAATACTGCCCATGCCATTAAGGGTAAAGAGCTCATCCTTGAAGCTCCGTTTCTTTAGTTTTGCATAGAGCATGACTGACTTGTAGCCTTTGTAGAGTGGAGAATCTGTCTCTACTGTGGCAGGGCGCAATATGCCGCCAAAATTTTTGATGTCCTTGAAATGGAGCGTCTTGATCAGCATACCGGCTTCGGTCAGGCACTCTATCAAACGGGGCAGCATTTTGGCCTTGTCTGCCAGGATACGTACCCTGTCATATGCCACAGTCCTGTTTTTTGCCTTTAGATGCAGCAGGTAGTCGTTTCCTTTTTCCTCTACCTTTTCAACGTTGTATTCAGCATTGTAATCCAACTGCAGGATGTCAGAGTTATTGAAGATACCACCCACAACAGACTGAAGCGAGGTAATCCGCACTGGCTTGCCCACGTTGGGTATCAACAGCCACATATTCTCACCTAATCGCAGCGTGGTGCGCCCCTTGTCACTGGCCGGGGCAAGAAAAAGTGAAGCCACCTTGTCTGTACCCTTTTTAACCGTGTAGAGGGTAAACTCTTTCCTCTTTCCGTCTGGTTCAATGTTGATCAGCTTGCGGTAGGATTCGTAACTTTCAGGGTTAAGGTTACGGTCAATCTGCTTGAGTAGTTGCTGGCCATCCAGGGCATATGCCGGAAGTGCCAGCAACAGCGCCAACACCACAATGCCTGCTATCCGCATTACAAACTCCCCTTTCATTGCAACGCCTTTTTCACAGCGTCTGCAACAGTTCCCTTAAACTCCAGATACCTGATCCCCCTGGACTGCATACCCCTGACCATCTTTTGACCAAAGGCCCCGGCAACCACAACACTTGCCCCTTTGCCGGAAAGAAAGCCGACCACCTGAGAGCCTGCGCCTCCTGATGCTTTACTGTACGGGTTTTCTATACTTTCCAGCAATGTCCCGTTGCTGTCAAACAAGAGGAAGTAAGGGCATCTGGCGGCAATGGCGCTTACCTGTGACGATTGTGATACTCCTTCTGATGAAATAGCGATCTTCGGCGTCCCGGCAGCATGAACGGCTAACGAGAAAAACAAAAGAATCAGCGGGATAATAAAGAGTACTCGTTTCATGACAAACCCCCTATACATGTCTTAGCGCCTTGATCGGCTCCATTCTGGATGCCTTGAAGGCGGGTTGCAGGCTGGCGATAACCGATATGGCGATAACGATCAGCGACAGCGTCAGTACATCCAAAAGGTTAATCCCGGCCTGAAGGATCAGCCCCTGTTGCCTGCCAAAGTTGTATGACAGCTTTAGCATGTTCAGCATGACAATCAGTACCGTACCCATCAGACTCCCCACAACTGCGCCACAGATGCCGAGGCTCAAGCCCTCCAGCAGAAACATCGAAAGGATTCTTGAGGGCGGCGTTCCGATGGCCGCCATGGTTCCTATCTCCCGTATCCGCTCATAAACCGCCATAATCATCACGTTCATGATGCTCACCAGCACCACGGCGATCAGCATCAGCTTCATGA
>DYNH01000004.1 GCA_020721175.1 Trichlorobacter lovleyi
GCTTCCAGAATTGCAAGTTATCCAAAGATTCGGCCAGAAGTTTTTCATCAGGCAAAGCGGTAAGATATTCTGAAGCCAGCAGATACTTTATCAGCTACCCTTTTTTCACAATCGGCAACCTTACTCTGAAGGCAGTTCCCTTGTCTGTCTCTGATTCTACAGCAATACTGCCGCCATGTTCTTCAATAATCTGACGGGTTATGGAGAGTCCAAGACCTGTGCCAGCGCCCTTACGGGTGAAAAAAGGCTCAAAAATCAGTGGCAGATCAGCATCAGGGATGCCATGGCCTGTATCATTTATGGTGATTACAATATCGTTTTGATCATACTCAAGATTAATTGTAATCATACCGCCTGCCTTCAACGCTTCCAGGGCATTTTTAAGCAGATTAAGGAAGGCCTGACGAAGTTTTTCCGCATCTATCATGCAGTCTGGCAGACGTGTACTGTTTACATTCAGGGTGATTCCGTTTCTAAAGAATTGGTGTTGCATGAGCATGGCAACATCTTTAACAGCTTCACCCGGATCTGCCTCTTTGAAGTGTGGACGTGGCGGTGCGGCAAAGGTCAGAAGCGCAGATATCAGACGTTCCATCCGCTCTATTTCTGCCATAGCCTTGGATAGCATTTTACGGTCTGCTTCTGACAACTGGGCACGGTCATGCAGATCATCCAGCAGCAGTGAGATGCCGGTAAGAGGATTCCGTATCTCATGTGATATACCGGCGGCAAGTTTTCCAAGTGAAGCCAGTCGTTCCAATCTGACGGTCTCTTCCCGTAACTCCTCTCGCAAGGTTTCATCACGCAGGGTAACAGTCAGGCCCTGCTCAGTGCCGCAACCAATCGGAAAAATACCTACATCAAAGTGGTGTTTTCTTCCTTTCAGCTCTTTTTTCAGCGGCTCCCTGCCATAACCGGTTCCAACTGTCATCACCTGGGCAATTCTTGAAGGCAGAGGCTCCCAACCTTCAAACACAGAGGCATAAAAACTTCCCATGGGCCAAACCCTTCCCAGGAATGTATTAGCTGTACTGTTGCGGTAGGTAAGTTCTCCATTAGCAGCAAAGGTAGTGATTGCGCTTGATATACTTTCCAGAACACTTTCCTTGAAGTTGCGTTCATCCAGTATTGCCTGTCTGGACTCCCGCAGTTGTTCAAGTGTAGTAACAAGATTAGCCTTGCGTTGTTCCAGTTCGGCAACCATCACGTTGAATGAAAGTGCCAGTTCAGACAGCTCATCCCCCCCTTTTATAATAACAAGACTGCCAGTTTCACCGTTTGCCAGTTTTCTTGCCCCTTCATTAAGCAGTTGCAATGGACTGGTGATACCTCTGGCCAGTAACCAGGCGGCAAGTGCGGCAGTCAAGGCGGTCAGTGAGATAAAAATTGTACTTTTATGCAGATAATCCTTAAGTTTTCTGGCTATCAGATGACTGCTGACATTGGCCTGCTGCTGAAGCTGGTCAACCTGATAGCCGATCGTAATTCCCCCAAATATTCCATATTTTTTATAATGCCCCGTGTCATAGATGATCGGGGCAAATGCCATAATCTTGCGTGCCTTTCCAACGTTTGTCAGTTCAACAATGCCATCTTGATGTTTTCTCACCAATTTAAGGGTTTCAGGATAGTTAGGGTGTATAAAACCGGCATGTTCAAGGTTGTACGGTATGTTACCTTCATCAATATCTTTTGGTGTTGATTTTGTGCTGTACGGGGGTACCAGACGCCCATTTTTATCTACACCACGAATATCCCAATACTTGGGGTGTGTTATAATCCAGCCTTCATCATCAAAAAGGAATGCGTAGTTGCCACTTTTGTATGATGGAAATATTGTAGAAAAATGAGGGCTGGGATCTATATGCTGTGTAAATTCCATCAGGTGGCGATGGTTTAGTGAGATGACAAAGGCACCTTTGAATTTACCTTTGTCAGTAAACATGGGGGTTCCAAATCTTATGACGCCTTCATAGCGTCTGCCCAGTGCATTTTCAGGTTCCAGTGCACCGGCAAGCTGCTGCTCTTTGTTTATATGAAATCCGGTCAAGTGTGTAACATGTATCTGCCCCTTCTCAAGCTTCCTGATCTCATTAAAATAGGTCTCACTTTTGTATTCTGTTTCTGATGGATTTGAGACATTGCGAAGTTTTGATTGAGGTAGAAAATGACCATCCTTAAGCACCAGAGTTTCCTTGCCGTTTGCATTTATAAGAGCAAACGAACTGTAAATCGGAATCATCTCCCGAAATTCTGCAAACCTTCCCTTTGAGACAAGCCGTCTTTCCCAAACCTCGCTTCGCTGCTGTTTCCAGAATGAAAGCAACATTTGCCGGTTATCAGTAAAACCGCTCAGAAATCTGAGATCATCCTCACGGCGATACAGATATTCTGCTATGCTGTCAGCCACCTGGCGTGCTCGCATCTGCAGCCCTTCTGTTGCCTGTTTCTCTGCATTGCTTCCTATTTCAACTGCCAGACGTTTCCGAACCTGCTCTAGTTCTGAAAACAGAAACAGAGATGCAGCCAGAAGAGGCAGCAATGCAATGATCAATGACGCGATAAGAAATTTTTTGAAAATAGTAGGTCTGATCATATATAAACCTGAATAAGAAGATAGTGTGGCCAGAGGTTAAAAGGTTTTTCTTGCCCATTATCAATGTCGTAATTAGTATCTGCTTTATAAACAGTCTGTAAACTGAATGCTATCAGGAAATGAGTCATAAATGGGATATAAAAATCTTCAGGAGACGGTGCGGGATTTGGAATATCACGGCATGTTGAGAAGGATTAATGTGCCTGTTGATCCTTACCTTGAGGTAGGGATGATACAACGCAGGGTTTACCAGGCAGGCGGTCCGGCCTTGCTGTTTACCAATGTTAAAGGTTCAGATTTTCCGATGCTTGGCAATCTCTTTGGGACCCTCGAACGTACCCGTTTTATCTTCCGTGATACCCTGCGTACAATCGAAACCCTTGTCAAGTTGAAGGTTAACCCTTTCCAGTTACTGAAAACCCCTGGTAATCTGCTAAAGGTACCACTTGGGGCATTACATCTGCTCCCCAGGTCTGTCACGGCAAGTCAGGCTCCGTCTCTGGCATTTAAAACCATCCTGTCCAGATTGCCTCAACTTGTTTCATGGCCAAAGGATGGCGGCGCATTTGTAACTCTGCCCCAAGTGTATAGTGAAAGTCCATTTAAACCAGGTTTTGCAAAATCAAATATCGGGATGTACCGTGTACAGATATCAGGAAACTGCTATCAGCAGGACAAGCAGGCCGGATTGCATTATCAGATTCATAGAGGGATAGGGGTACATCATCAGGAGGCTATCAGCAGAGAGGAACGGTTGAAGGTTAATGTCTTTATAGGGGGATCACCGGCCATGTCTGTTGCAGCAGTAATGCCACTTCCGGAAGGAATGCCGGAACTTTCCTTTGCAGGTCTGCTGGCGGGGCACAGAATATCAATGTCGAGGTTGAACGGACATCTGCCTGTGTCTGCGGAGGCAGATTTTTGCATTGTTGGCTCGATTGACCCATTTGCCACTCTTCCGGAAGGACCATTCGGCGACCACTTGGGTTATTACAGTCTCACCCATCCCTTTCCATTTATTGATGTGGAGGCGGTTTATCACCGTGCTGATGCTATCTGGCCATTTACTTCTGTGGGGCGTCCGCCGCAGGAAGATACATCTTTCGGAGCCTTTATTCATGAGCTGACAGGAGAGCTGATCCCTACAGTATTACCTGGAATAAAGGCAGTTCATGCTGTTGATGCAGCAGGTGTTCATCCGTTGCTGCTAGCAATCGGTTCCGAGCGTTACACCCCTTACAACGGGGTTCAGCAACCGCTTGAGTTATTAACACAGGCCAACGCCATTCTTGGTCAGGGACAGCTTTCACTTGCCAAATATCTTCTTATTGTTGCTGAACAGGACAACCCTGATCTGGATATACATGATATTGCCGCTGTATTCAGACATCTGCTTGAAAGAATGGATCACCGGCGAGATTTGCATTTTCATACATCTACAACCATTGATACGCTTGATTACTCTGGTTGCGGTTTAAACAGCGGTTCAAAACTGGTTATTGCAGCAGCAGGCCCAATCCGGCGTACACTTTTAACAGAATTACCGGTAGAAATACCAATGACCGCAGGTTGGTCAAAACCTGCCCTGGCCTTGCCAGGCCTGCTGCTTTTGCAGGGAACTGCTGCTAATTCTGATAACGGTGAACCAGACCAGGCACTGCAAGCGCTCTGTAATTTTTGGGAGCAGGTTCCTTTGCCTGATGGAATAGCCATGGTGGTTATAGTGGATGATAGCGAGTTCTGCAGCCGCAGTCTTGATAATTTTTTATGGGTTACTTTTACCCGTTCCAATCCTGCTTCAGATGTATACGGTGTTGGAATCTCTGTAAGACAACGCCACTGGGGATGCAGAGGTCCAATGGTAATTGATGCCCGTATCAAGCCATTTCATGCCCCGCTGCTGGAAGAAGACCAGGCTGCTGTCAATCGTATTGAAGCCCTCGCAATACCAGGGGAGCCGCTTTATTCATTGTGGTAAAATAATGTGAGAACTTTTCTCCCCTTTTTCTTTTATAAATATGTGCTATGATTTACGCACTTGATTAAGACAAATTCCTCAGAGGAGGTCTGAATGGCTACCACTGCCCTGGTAAAAAGCGGAGATGTAACCACAACCGGTGGAGACCAGTTGATACAACTGGTTAGTTTTATGCTTAGCAATGAAGAATACGGTGTAGAGGTCTTGAAGGTTAGAGAGATTATCAGGATGCCTGGCATTACCAAAATGCCTAATACACCACCATATGTGGAAGGCATTATAAACTTGAGAGGCAAGGTAATTCCAATCATCTCAATGCGTAAACGTTTTGGATTATCAGAATCAGACCATGACAGTCATACCAGAATTATGGTCATGGATGTTGCAGGAGGCTTGACCGGTTTTATTGTTGATGCTGTTTCAGAGGTAATCAGAATCCACTCCAGTGAAATTCAGCCCCCACCTACCATGGTTTCGGGAAATATTGATCAGGAGTTTATTACCGGGGTTTTCAACCACTCGGACCGACTTCTGATTATTATGGATGTTGACCGGATGTTCTCTCCCCAGGAACGGGAGTATTTTGGTGGTGTAGGGGATTAGCAATCTGCGTAAGGACAAATTTTGCGTTATCAGTTCTATATGGTCTTGGTAGAGGTCTCTTGCTAAAACCCTTAATTGCCTCATTTCGGCTAAAAGCCTTTCGGAATCCAGATTTTAACTGCCTGAAAAGACTGGATCCACGATAGAGGCCTTCGGCTATGACAATCTTTTTGAAAGAGCCTCGAATGTTTGAATTTTTTAGAGATATCCGGTGGTCTTGCTTTGCTTGACCACCGGAACCCGGCTAATTTTCAAATTGTACAATTGCTTGTGTAGCTGCCAAGTGTAACAGATATTTATTTGGTGCGAACGTACCCATTGGCTGGGTTGCGTAATTATATGCAAATAAATTATATGCTGTTGCATTGTTTTGTATTGCTATCCCAATTCCATTAATCATTTCAGCAACCTGATCATTACCTGCCAACTGGGCTCCCAATAACTTAAGGTCACTATTATCAAAAAAGAATGTCCCTCTGGTCTTGACTGCCCCGGGCAATTTTCCGGGATGTCTGTTAAATTCAGAAACTTCTACCTGAATTACGCCATAGCCGGCATCTTCGCATTGTTGTCTTGTCATACCTGCCGCAGCAAAGTAATCTCCTTTAACGGCTGTAGAAAACAGATTTGTTATACCAACCGGACTCATTAATTTCTTTTTTCCCAATAGATTATAGGCCGCATTTCTGCCTTCTTTGGATGCAATTGAAGCCAGCCTGATGTTACTTACTTCATTTGTAAACAGGTCAATTTTAGACGCACAGTCACCAATCGCCATTATGTTGGGGTCGCTGGTACGCTGATATTCATCTACCTTGATTGCAGAACGGGAATCCAGCTCCAGCCCTGCCTCTTTTGCCAGTGATGAGTTTGGTACTGCACCAATGACAAGAAATACAATGTCGGCATCAATAAATTCACCGTTACTCAGCTTGACTTTTTGAACAGCCCCTGTGCCGCTGAAGCCCTGCACTGAAATCCCTGTCAGGACATTAATTCCATGTAATTTCATTTTTTCTTCAATTTCTATTGAATATTTCGCTTCAAAAGCAACGCTGAGACAATATGGGGCATATTCAACAAGCGTAATTTTTTTTCCAGACAGGTGACTTATTTCATCAGCAAGTTCTACACCAATAAAACCGCCACCAACTATTACAACTGACTTGGCTGCTTCTACCTTAGCCCTTAAATCAACGGTCTTATCCAGATCCTTTTCTATTATGTAAATGCCTTCCAAATCTATCCCTTCAAACTTGGGTTTAATCGGATTGGAGCCTGTTGCCAAAACAAGCTGATCGTAAGCTACAGGATCGTTATTTTTTAAATAGACTTTTTTTTCATCACGATTTATGGAGATTACATCATCAATCACCAATGTGGACCCCTGATCTATTATTTCAGTGTCTGCTGATAAATTATCATTCGGGTCTTTCAGAACTCCTAATGCATATGGAATACCGCAAGGAACAGGGGCACGTCTGTTGCTTCTTATAACTGTATGTGTGACATCTTTATTAAGTTTTTTAGATGTAATTACGAAGCCTTTAGCTGCCACACCACCACCAATAACTACTACCTTGTTCATAAAACCTCCATTTTCTGAATATTTAATCTGCTTGACTATTTGATACAAGCAGTTGAAACACTGTACACTAATTTAACTAATATAAGATAATTTTAATTTAATAACAACGCCATCATTTTTTAACCTAGCATTATCAAAATTGCGTTACATATGAGGTTCTTTCAAAAAGATTGTCATCCCCGAAGGCCTCTATCGGGGATCCAGTCTTTTCAGTTGTTTAAAATCTGGATTCCGGCTTAAAGCCTGCCGGAATGACACAATTCGGGACTTTTGAAAGAGGCTCATATTCAAAAGTCCCTGATACAGACTTTTTGAGTTCCGTAACATGCAGATGTTATTATTGTGTAATGGTGATATAAATCAAAGATTTATGGCAGAAATGTTGTGCGGGATTTAATAATTAGGCGAGATTTACGAACTCAAAAATACAGAAAGCCCGTCGTGATAGGCGGGCTTTCTATGAGTATACTGTCGAATTTTACTTATGCGGCGGTGATGACTACCTTAAGGTTTGCTGTTACCTCAGGATGAATCTTGACTGTCACAGTATATTCTCCCACTTTTTTGATAGATTCGGCCAGTACAATTTTTTTGCGGTCAACTTCAATGTTGTTAACTTTCAGAAATGCCGCAATCTCCATATTGGTCACAGAACCAAACAGCTTGCCTTCATCTCCGGCTTGGTGGGTGAGATTAATAGCAAGTGCCTCAAGTCTGGCAGCAAGATTTTTTGCAGCTTCAAGTGTTTTGTTCTTTTTGTATGCAAGTTGACGTTTGGTGTGTTCAAGGGCTTTTGCGTTTTTTTCTGTAGCCTCTATAGCTAATCCCTTGGGTAACAGGTAATTGCGGGCATAGCCAGGGGCAACTTTGGTAATATCACCAATCTGCCCCAGATGTTCGATGTTTTCTTTAAGTATAACCTTCATTTTATTTCTCCTTTCAAGCCTGTATTTACAGGTTTTATTCCTGATTGTTGCGTGGAACGCGAAAATCACCCCAGTAATCAAAAATTCCTACTATGGCAACTACACCATTTAAATAGGGTTGTGTCAAAAGCAGAATTGCCAGAAAAACCTTAAGGGTTCCGCTGAAGCCGGAGCGATCGCAGTAGGTAATCAGAACAGCCAGACCTTGCATAAAATAAAGCGCAGCCAGCACGATAAGTATGTTTAGTGCCGGTGTTGAAATTAGTGTTGTTGGAGCCAGCACAGAAAAACCTGCTATAATCAGCAGCCAGATCAATATCTCCGGTACCTTAAACTCCCGAAATTGGGGCAGGTTAAGTTCAATGGATCTACTTGTTGCCATTCTGTTAAACAAAAGCAGACTAACCATGCTGACGAGACCTGTATTTATTGTGGCTACTGCAGGATAGATTTGGATCATCAGCTTTTTGATGGAATGCATCCCCTGTCTGATCGTTTCCATATCCTGAGCAGAAAGCCCTGCCTGCTGCTCATAAAGTTTTAATGCCTGGCTTAAACCTTCATTAATCTCTTTTTCTGCAAACAGATGGGGATTTGTACCGCTGGTAAAAGAAAAAATCGCTACCATCAATGCTGTCATTATCAAAGCAGATGCAGTTGACCAAAGTATAGAACGGGAAGGCCTGAATCCCCGTAAAGCAAATTCAGGAATCAGAAGTCCGATCAGTCCACATTGAACGGCATACCAGGCTCCAACAGGAGGGGTGAACAGCACAGCCATGAGTAACAAAGCAAGCAGGGCGGAGAATTCGGCAGCGCCTCTGCCGCCCATAATGCGTGACAATCCCAATGGAGCTGGCGCAATAAATGCCGAGATAAAGCCGAACAAAGGGACTGCAAGGCTAGCGCTAAAGAGCAGACCCGATCCAATGGTCCCTATCAGGACGGCGACCAGTATCTGGCCGCCGTTTGGATGCTGCTGGGAGTTATCCATGTATCCCCGACGTTACGGTAAAATATGTCCTGCCGCCAGCGGCAGCAGTGCCAGGTTACGGGCGCGCTTGATGGCCTCTGTTATCTCCCTCTGATGCTTTGAACAGTTACCTGATATCCGCCGTGGAACAATTTTGCCCCTCTCAGTAATAAAGTAACGCAGTGTTCTGGGATCCTTATAATCAATTGTGGTTTCCTTTTCAGCACAGAAACGGCATATTTTGCGACGCTGGAATGGACGTTTCTTACGTGGTCCGCTTCCAGGGCCCCGATCATTACGAGGACCGGCAGGTCGGCCCCCCGGGCGCATGGTAGAAGGGGTTGATGTTGTAGTTGTAGCTTCGCTCATTGGCAATTATCCTCCAAAACTTTTATTCAACCGGAGCTTCTGCGGCTTCCGGAGCTTCCGTGGCTTCTGTATCTTCGATAACAGGCTTGCGTTCGGCAACCCTTTTATCAGGCTCATCGGTAATGTTTACACTTAAAAAGCGTAATACTTTTTCGTCAAGCCGGAGACGACGCTCCAGTTCAGCCACAAGTTTGGACCCTCCGTCAAAACGCAGATAATAGTAGCGTCCACGGGGGTACTTCCTGATTGCATAAGCCAGTTTGCGGGTTCCCCAGTCATCCAGCCGATGGAAATCACCCATATAGGATGTAACCACATCTCTAACCTTGTCAGTGACCAATTTTATATCGTCTTCTGCAAGGTCCGGCTGGAGGATGAAGATAGTTTCATACTTCCTCATTTTGTAATCCTCCTCTTGGATCGGTTAGCCCCGGTCTCGCCCGGAGCAAGGAGTAGCGAACAAAAATGTCCGCCTTAAAAACTAAAATTAATACTACAATACCATCTGTAAAGGCAAGTATAAATTTTATGTAACCACTCAGCACACTATCAAATATAGTCATTACCGAGTGTGTAATCCGGAATCTGGTGTTGGCTCTAAAAACATATCCTCGATAGATGCATTCGGGGATGACAGACTTTTTTTGGCAAGCTCAATTATGCTGATTAGTTACGAAGATTATTCTAAATTACACCTGAAGTTGGATCATGAGTAACAAATAAGAATATTGTTACATAAGGGACAACGAACAGAAAGGGGCTTATTAAGTGAAGGAATCCTTAGTTGCTGTTCACAGCAGATGCACCTGAAGGTTATTGTGGCCTTTTTGAGAAAGACATCAAATTTGCTGGCAAGATTTCCTATAAAGGTTTTTTTTATATACGGGCGTTTCAGGTTTTTGATAAAAAAGTCCTTGCCGGCATCATGGAATTCCTTTGAATGGCCGTATATCAACAGATCTGACGAATCCTGCTGCAGCAGAAAATCTCTTTTGGCCAGTATATAACCAACCTCATACTGTGTTATATACCCAAAAGAATGCACTGTTGTAAGATTAGTTCCAAATGACATCTCCTCAAATGATGAATTAAGTATAAGGCAGGAACACCCAAGAAAAGATGCTGTTGTGTCGGTTAGAACTTCATTACTGAACGTGTCGTCTATCCTGATGTTTTTTCTATAGAGATATATATGGGCTATTTCATGCGACAGAATGGCTGATAAAAAATTGGTGTTGGATTGATATCTTATATCTATCTCAATAAAAAATATGTTTCCAGATGAAAGCTCTACCCTGCCAGGCACGCCTAAATTAGCGACAAAAGTTACTACAACCTTTGTGATATTCAAACCAAAGTGATTGGCTATCTGTTTGGCAATGTTTTGCGTATATATAACGATATTACTATGAAAACACCTGTGATCTAAAACCAGGTTGGTTTTAAAATCCGGAATGAGAAATGAACCGAGAGATTTGTACAACAGGCTGATATAGGAATTGATAGAACTGATATTTTTGAATCTGTCTTTTTCATTCATGGCTTGTATGCCGCATGGAACAAAACCCTATTCAGGATATATCTGGTCAAGACACATCCCAAACAGGGAACAGAATATCCAGTGCTAAACAGCGGAAAGCTAACGGTGCTTTTCGCTGAAACCCTTGAATCCTGGTTGAGGCACCTGTTTTGGAGGTAGCGGGGGAGGCTTGGTCATATCCCAGATAATCTTGGAGAGTGATTTTTCTACAGGGAATAATGCCATAGCAAACAGATACAGAAATAGAAAAATCCCGAAAAAACAGGCCAGCATTATAACCGCAACTACAATCGCTTCTAAAAGTAACGGCATATATATATCCTTCCTGTTCTGATGTTAATGCATATATAACTACTCTAGCACATAACTGATGTCACTTCCAATCAGGTAATTTCAGATTGTGCAAACATCAACAGATATTGCTTGACTTAAGTCTCTTTTCTTCCCTGAACAGATCAAGCGCTATCAGAGCTACACCTACGCATATTAATGAATCTGCGATGTTAAAAGCCGGCCAGTGGTGATTTTTCCAGTAAACATCCAAAAAATCAATTACTTCTCCAAGCCTGATCCGGTCAATCAGGTTACCTGTTGCACCGGAAAAAATCATTGCAAGTGCGGTTTGTGCCAGTTTTTGATCGTCTCTCATCCTTTTAAAGGCCACCAGGATGACCACCGCTGCAATCAGAGATATGATAATAAAAAAAGGCAACCGCCAGGAGGCGTTGGAAAGGAAACTGAATGCAGCCCCACGGTTACGCAGATAGGTAAAATTGAAGAGACCATCAATGACCGTGATGCTTTGATGCAGAGACATGACCTTGTCAACGTATAATTTTGTGGCCTGATCTGCCAGCAAACCGGATATTGTTATCAGGAAAAAGACTACCCAACGCCCCATTTAAACCACCGCAGATGTACATTTGGGGCAGATGGCAGGATGTTCGGAATTGGTGCCAAGTTCTTCACTGTAGCACCAGCAACGCTCACATTTTTCACCAGGCGCCCGTGTTACAGCAATCTTGAGACCTGGTACAGCAGTGCCTTCATAGAAATCCCCTTCACCTTCAATATCCTGCAACATCTGAACCTTTGAAACAATGAAGAGTGTCTGTAGCAAATCGCTGGCACCTTCAAGTAGTGGCGCAAGCTCTGCTGTAGAAACTATTGTAACGCACGCGTCAAGCGGATGCCCGATTATCTTTTCCACCCTCTTCAGCTCCAGAGCCTTCAGGACATCGGTACGCACATCCAGCAGCCTGCTCCAGTAACTCTGCAACTCGTTATCACACCATTCTGGCGTGACAGTTGGAAAAAGCGCCAAGTGGACACTAGCCTCCCTTTTACCAGGGAGAAACTGCCATATTTCGTCCGCTGTAAAAGAGAGCAGGGGTGCCAGCAGACGGGTCAATGTGTCCGTTATCAGAAACATGGCAGTCTGACTGCTGCGTCGCTCGATGGCATCCTTACGGCTGGTATACAGACGGTCTTTCAGGACATCAAGGTACTGGGCGCTCAATTCTACAGTACAGTAGGCGTTGATCGCCTGATATATGGTATGAAACTCAAAATTGCTGTAGGCTGACAGCACACGTTCCTTCAAAAGCTCCAGATGATGAAGAGCCAGCCGGTCAATCGGCATCATATCGGCAAAGGCTATGCTGTTTGCAGCCGGATCAAAGTCAAACAGATTGCCCAGCATAAAGCGACAGGTATTCCGGATGCGACGGTAAGCCTCGGACACCCTGTCAAGAATCTGTTCAGAGATACGATTGTCATCACGATAATCCTGGGCTGAGCACCACAGACGCAGAATATCGGCCCCAAATTTTTTGATCACATCCTCCGGTGCGACAACATTTCCCATCGACTTGCTCATCTTGCGTCCCTGACCATCAAGCACAAACCCATGAGTCAACACAGCCTTGTAAGGGGCAGTTCCGCGAGTGCCAACAGATTCAAGCAGTGAAGAGTGGAACCAGCCGCGATGCTGGTCGCTTCCCTCAAGGTAGAGATCAGCCGGCGCATAGAGCTTGGGATTTGGTTCCAGTACAGCGGCATATGAGACACCCGAATCAAACCAGACATCCAGGATATCGTTTTCCTTGTCAAAGTTATCTGAACCGCACTTGGGACATTTTGTATCGGCAGGTAGCAACTGTGTTGCGTCCCATTCAAACCAGATGTCAGAACTATGCTGTTTGAATAACTCTGCAACATGATCCATTATAGTTCCGTCGGCAATATATTCACTACAATCCCGGCAAGAGAATGCTGTAATCGGTACTCCCCAAGTACGCTGGCGGGAGATGCACCAGTCCGGACGATTTTCAACCATGCCATAAATCCGGTCACGCCCCCATTTGGGGATCCACTGCACCTTGTCAATTTCCTCCAGTGACTTTTTACGCAGTTGATTGGCATCCATGGAGATAAACCACTGCTCTGTTGCCCTGAAGATGATCGGCTTCTTGCAACGCCAGCAGTGCGGATAAGAGTGTGAAATCTTGCTCACTCCAACCAAAGCCCCTGTTTCCTTGAGTTTTTCAACTACCTCTGGGTTAGCCTCAAAAACCTTTTTACCGCCAAAGAACTCAAGATTACCCTGATACTTGCCGTAGTTATCAACCGGATTATAGATTTCTAGCCCTTCTTTCAGTGCCAGCTCGTAGTCGTCCTGCCCATGCCCCGGGGCGGTATGCACGCAACCGGTACCTGCGTCAAGTGTAACATGCTCACCCAGAAGAATAATGGAGTCACGTTCATAAAAAGGATGTCTGCAGCGCTTGCGTTTCAGTAATCCAGCCTTAAAAGTTGCTATCACACTGCCGGAAAGGTTGTTAGCAGTCAGAAACTGCTCTTTCAGCCCATCGGCAACAATCAGGATCTGATTATCAACCTCCAGGGCACAGTAATCGAATTCCGGATGCATGGCTATTGCCAGATTGGCTGGAATAGTCCAGGGGGTAGTAGTCCAGATCACAACAAAAACCTGTTTACCGGCAAGTGCCGGTATATCAACGCTGATATCGTCCTTGAGCGCAAATTTGACATAAATGGAAGGTGATGTATGGTCAGCGTACTCAACCTCTGCCTCAGCAAGCGCAGTAACACAGGAAGAACACCAATGCACAGGCTTTCTGCCACGGTAAAGCCCGCCGTTGTGGGCAAATCTGGCAAGCTCTGCAGCGGTAAGTCCCTCGTACTCGTTATTCATGGTCAGATATGGATTTTCCCAGTCTCCTAGCACACCCAGACGCATGAACTCCTCTTTTTGAACATCAATAAACTTTCTGGCGTAAGCGCGACATTCCTTACGCATCTCAGACTTGGTCATCTGATGTTTTTTAGCCCCCAGATTTTTTTCTACCTGTAACTCAATCGGCAGTCCATGACAGTCCCAGCCTGGTACGTATGGGGCCTGAAACCCCTCCATCCTCTTCATCTTCAGTATGATATCCTTCAGCGTCTTGTTTAGTGCATGTCCGATATGGGTATGGCCGTTAGCATATGGCGGGCCGTCATGAAGCATGAAAACAGGCCGTTTAATGCCAGCATCCTCTATCATCCTGTATAGATTCAATTCCTCCCAGCGCTTTAGTATTTCCGGTTCACGCTGGTAAAGGTTTGCCTTCATCGGGAAATCGGTCTTAGGTAGATTCAGTGTGGCTTTATAGTCCATGTTAAATTCTCCGCAAATCTTCTGATAAATTTGTTTAAACTAATGGCATCCTGTTAGAAAGTCAAGCAGATAGCAGGATAGAAGGAGTTGACCTTAACGGTTTTCTCCCTTGCGCTTGGTTACTTAATCTGCTAATTTTTCAAGCCCTATTTAATAGCGAAAGGAATTAACATCATGTTTAAAATATTTGATTCTGTTTTCGGAATGTTTTCAAACGACCTGGCAATTGACCTGGGCACTGCAAACACCCTGGTCTACCTGAAAGGCAAGGGTATAGTCGTGCGAGAACCATCTGTTGTGGCTGTTCAGAAGACCTCGACCGGTCAACAGAAGGTTCTTAAAGTGGGGATGGAGGCCAAACAGATGCTTGGGCGCACCCCTGGTTCCATAACAGCGATCCGCCCGATGAAGGACGGTGTCATTGCTGACTTTGACATTACAGAAGAGATGTTGCGCTACTTTATACACAAGGTACACAATCGCAAGACGCTGGTCAGGCCGCGGATTGTCATTTGCGTCCCCTCCGGAATCACACAGGTTGAAAAGAGGGCAGTAAAAGAATCCGCAGAGTCTGCCGGTGCCCGTGAAGTATATCTGATTGAAGAGCCCATGGCCGCTGCTATTGGTGCAGGTCTGCCGGTTTCGGAGGCTTCCGGCAACATGATTGTAGATATTGGCGGTGGTACAACCGAAGTTGCTGTCATATCCCTGGCTGGCATTGTCTACGCCCAGTCCACCAGAATGGGTGGTGACAAGATGGACGAGTCAATTGTCCAGTACATCAAACGCAAGTACAACCTGCAGATTGGTGAGAGGATGGCTGAGGCGATCAAGATCGAGATTGGGGAGGCATACCCGGGTCCTGAGGTACTGACCATGGCGGTCAAAGGACGAGATCTGGTCTCTGGTATCCCAAAGACAATCGAGATCAACTCCGATGAAATTCGTGACGCCCTTAAGGAGGCTGTAAATGCTATTGTGGATACGGTACGTCAGTGTCTTGAAAGGACTCCTCCAGAACTTGCGGCCGACATCGTGGATAAAGGCATCTTTCTGGCAGGAGGTGGCGCCAACCTTCGCAACCTGGACGTACTGCTTCGAGAGATAACCAAGGTTCCTGTTCTGATTGCAGAGAACCCTCTGGATTGCGTAGTCCTGGGTTCCGGCAGGGTTCTGGATGAGTTGGCGCTGCTGCGCAGGGTGGCAATCACCTCCTGAAAAGTATCTGACTATTGAATCTGGGTTCATTCAAAAAAAATTCTGTCACTGGCGTTACCTGCCTTGAGATCGCCAACGGGATCATCATTTGACAGTATCTCTTTTACCCACTGCAAGGCAACGTTACTTCTGCATAACCTGCATAAGCAGGCCAAAAGACGATGCCTGTTTGTTCACCGGACTTTTGCAAAGGGATTTACTTACGGGATAACGGGTTAACAATTCCCGCTGGTTCTGTATGACATTTTATGACATTAACCTCTGTTGACATCATTATTCCGATATGGAACAACCCGACTGAAGCCAGGGCCTGTATCGTATCCATCATTAACAGTGCCCCATCAGCGCGTCTGATAATCGTCAACAACAGTTCTGACCGCATCACAGAACTGATGCTGGAAGAGTTTTCAGATGTCTTGGGAAATCGGGCGATCTATATGACTATGGAGCGTAATATCGGCTTTGTGCCTGCTGTAAATCGAGCCCTGATACGCTCTGATGCAGACTGGGCGATTATCATCCGTCCGAATGCAACCCTCTCTCCGACATGTTTTCAGAAGATCACTTCACAGACTGCTGTTGAACAGGCCGGAATTATTACACCAAACTGCCCTGCTGATTTTAAAATGCCGGAGCATCTTACAAAAAAAAGCTGCACTGTTATTGAAACCTGTGAGATCGGTTTTTCAATACTCACACTATCAAAAAAACTGCGTGAACAGATTGGTAACTTTAATGAAGAAATGGACGGTGGTATCTGGTGTTTAAGGGATTACCAGCATAAAACTGGTGCTGCCGGTTTCAAAACCCTGCTTATCCCTGATGCCGCTGTCAACGCTACCCCGGCAGTTATCTTCGGGTCCGTTGAAAGGCGACGCAGGATAGATGAAGCGTCCATAGCCATCTTCAGAAAGAACTGGGGTGACCAGCATCATTTTGCCGTATACCTGCCTAAAGATTCTAACGAAGCAAATATTGTAACAACAATGGAATTGCTGTTGGCAGTAGCAAGAAAAGGTCACCGTCTGGAACTTTTCCTGCACCGTTCACAGTACAATATCGCCTTAAAGAAGAGGTTTACCTGCCTTCACTGCGGAATCATCCTGCACAGACTTGCCCTGTTTACCCCTCTTAAGAGCTTGGCCAAAGGGATTAAACAGCTTAAAACCTTCGTACCCGGACTAGAGATTGTCTGCGGTATGGACAACGCAGATTTTCCAGTATTTGACGGCGCTCTACCGCTAAATACACTAAAACGGCTGATAGGCCTGGATGGAGGATGTTGATGGAGCAGTTTGTTACCAGACAAATACAGGAACATCTGTCTGTTTTTAAAAGAATCGAGACAGAGCTGACCACACCGGTTGTAAAACTAGCAGAACGCCTGATTGAAACCTTCAGGATAGGAAACAAGCTGATTATTATGGGTAATGGTGGCTCGGCGGCTGACGCGCAACACTTTGCCGGTGAAATTGTCAGCAGGTTCAGAATGGAGCGACCAGCGTTGCCTGCAATTGCGCTTTCCACGGATACATCAATAATCACAGCAATAGGTAATGATTACGGTTTTGATATGGTGTTTTCGCGTCAGATTGAGGCACTTGCCGTAGCTGGAGATGCTGTAATCGGCATCTCCACCAGCGGTAATTCCCCTAATGTGTTCAGGGCACTTGAAGCTGCCCGTCAGGCCGGCTGTACAACTGTCGGCCTGCTTGGAAAGGATGGAGGCAGTATCAGAAAACTCTGTGACATGGCGCTTGTCATACCTTCTGACGACACACCACGGATTCAGGAAGGACACATCACTGTAATCCACATCCTCTGCGATCTGGTTGAGCAGGGACTTTTCGGCGCATTTGCCGGAGAAGGGCGCTAAATAGATGGACCGCAAACTGATTGAATCCCTGTTCCAGCGAGCATCGCTAATCAACTGCCTGGTAGTTGGCGACCTGATGCTGGACGAATATCTTTGGGGCAAGACCGAGCGTATATCTCCGGAGGCACCGGTACAGGTAGTTGATATCATCAGGGAAGATCTTCGTCTTGGTGGTGCCGGTAATGTGGCCAATAACCTGCTGGCGCTCGGCTGTCAGGTGTCTGTTGCGTCAGTGATCGGGCAAGATGAGAACGGATTGGCGCTGCTGAAAGAACTTGATAACAAAGGTTTTGATATCACACCGATATTTCAGGAGCCTGGACGCCGGACGGGACGAAAGACCCGTGTAATTGCATCTCACCAGCAGATTGTCAGGATTGACAGGGAATCACGGGAGCCACTGTCTGAAAGCTATGAACAACTGCTGATTGAATGGCTGAAACAGCATGTCAGCAGATTTGATGTGGTGTTGGTTTCTGATTATCTGAAAGGGGTTCTGACTCCGGATGTGCTTTCAACCGTCACTGCCACTGCCGCAGAACACCGGATACCGGTACTTGCAGACCCCAAGGGGATTGACTACAGCAAGTATAGCGGTGCAACCTGTATTACCCCAAATCTCAAAGAGGCGGAGGCTGCAGCAGGAGTAAAAATCAACAGTCAGGAAAGCCTTGCCCTAGCAGCAAGTACTCTGATGGGCAATGTTAAACTGGACAACCTGCTGATCACACGCAGCGAGGAAGGGATGTCGCTATTTTGCGGTAATGGCGAGACTGTGCATATTCCGACTGTAGCCCGTGAGGTGTTTGATGTAACAGGCGCAGGGGACACAGTTCTGGCAGTCATGGCTTTTGGTCTGGCCGCAGGACTTTCCCTTGCAGAGGCAGCCCGCCTGTCAAATCTGGCAGCAGGAATAGCAGTCGCCAAACTGGGCACATCAACCGTAACCCCTTCCGAGATTGTCACTGTACTGTCCCTTGAACATCGTGACAGTGATAGTAAGATCAAGCATCGCGAAACCCTGGCAGGAATTATTGCCTCTGAAAAAGTCAGGGGGAGAAGGGTGGTATTTACCAACGGCTGCTTTGATCTGCTTCACGCTGGCCATGTCAAGTATCTTCAGGCTGCCAGACGACTTGGCGATCTGCTGGTTTTGGGACTGAATAGCGATGCATCTGTAAGACGTCTTAAAGGGCCCAGGCGACCTCTGATTGGCGAAGAGGAACGAGGGCATATCCTGGCAGCACTTGACTGCATTGACTATGTCTGCATGTTTGATGAAGACACGCCGCTTGAGCTGATCAGTGCCCTTATGCCTGATATTCTGGTGAAAGGCGGAGACTATACCCCGGAAGGTGTGGTGGGAAAAGAACTGGTTGAGTCCTACGGCGGCAGGGTAGAGCTGATCCCTTTTGTTGACGGAAAATCAACCACCAATATCATTGACAAGGTGCTGGAAAGATACAGTAGTGAAAACTGACCCGACAGAATATTTTATTACAGAAAAAGACAGTTCATCAAAACAACATATTACATAAATTTGAAAGGCAAGGGTTTATATGGGTATCTATTCAAATACAGTCAGCATCAGTCAGTTCAGAATTTCAGGGGAACTGCCGGATCAGGATCTTTTTAACTGGCTGCAAACTGCCCTTGCAGGCCGTAGTTTTAAAAGTATTGAACAGTCTGCGGAAGAAACGGCTGAAGGCTGGGTACATACTGACAACCCTGATTATGCGGAATTTACAACTCCGGATACCTGCTGGCGTGATCGTTATCTGTTTTTTACATATCGCCGTGACCAGCGAAAGATTCCTTCAGCACTTCTGAAATCGCATATCAGTCGTGCTGAGAAAGAATATCTGGCCAGGCGACCAGAAATGAAACGCCCCCCCAAGAGCGAACGGGAAGAGATATCCGAACGGGTCAAGCTGTCTCTCCTTGCCAGAACCCTGCCTGCTCCTGTCACAGTTGATCTGGTCTGGCAGCCGGATAAAGGACTTGTCACCTTATTTTCTACTTCTCAAAAGGTAATAGAACGCTTTGAAGAGCTGTTCAACAAGAGCTTTGAAAATCTTCGGCCACTGCGTATCTATCCATACAAACGAGCATTTGACCTGTTGGATGAGAATCTAAGAGAAAGACTTGTTGCAGTAAACCAGGCCCCTACAGAAGCGGCCCTGGACGAAATTCAGTGTAATATCTGGATAGGGCAGGATTTTTTACTCTGGTTACTGAACAGAGGTCTGGAGGGTGAATCTTTCCGGACCTGCACAGAAGGTCACCTTGAAACCGGAACCCCTTTTTCAGCATGGATTGACGACAAGATTCATCTGCAGGGAGGCGGGGAGTCCGGCCTTCAGAAGGTTGCTGTGTCAGGTTCCCAAGACAGGTATCTGGAAGCCCGCACTGCGCTAAAAAGTGGCAAAACAATCAGTAGCGCAGTGATCCACCTTGAAAAAGATGACCTGCAGTGGCGCTTCTCATTAAACGGAGATATGTTTACTTTTGGCTCATTCAAATCCCCATCGGTAAAGATTGAGCGTGATGGGGGGGATCAGATTTCTGAACTGGAATCCGTTTTTTATGAACGATTGTACCTGCTGGAGTCCGGTTTACAGATGTTTGACAGTCTGCTGGTCTGCTTTTTAAAGCAGCGGCTAGGAGATGAGTGGACTAACTGCATGAGCATCATTAATGCCTGGCTGGAAGATTAGAGACGCAAAATATTGCGTCTCTGGCTATTTATATCCGTTATATTAAAATTATTAGACTGTTTGGCAAGCCCATAGATCAATACCAACAAGGTGTTACGCTATTTTTTACGACGTGCGGCCATTGACACCACCTTCTGTCCTGCATCAGCCGGAATCTCCTTTTTGGCCGGTTTTGCTGACTCTTCCATCCGCCTCCGATCTTCTTCAAGCGGTGAAACCAGCCTTTCAATGCGCAGCGGAGTGCCTCCCATGGTAAATGGCATCTCCTCAAGCTGTTCTTCATCAAGAATCCAGGTGAATATCTGTAGTGGAAAAGTCAGTACAAGCAGTTTTACCTGCCACCAGCCAGCCTTAACATCCGGAGAAATCTCCTCAACCCTTGCATAAAAACCAGGTTTTTCATCAACATGCACCAGTACAAGATCAAATTCCAGAATCATTTGTAATCCCTTGCAAAATTGGAATATCCACCGGAATGTGTCCCAGGAGCAGAACTGGTGAAGGACCACAACTGAGATTACCGGCACGTTTAAGGAATCGGATATTATGCACATTTTTCAGGTTGTAGCAACACCAAGATTCCTTAAAATCCTTCAAAGCAGCATCAGTTCTCCTCCTCAAGTCTCTCCTTCAGTGCTGAAACAGCCTCTTTAGATGGTATACTTGATCCAAGCCCCTTTAACCAGAACCGGTCGAAAATCCTGTTGTTTTTAGTTTCAACCAGCATTTTTACAGGAAATAGCGAAAACAGGCTGAACCTGTTCAGAAGTGAAGACAGGATGCCAATCCGGTCTGGTCCGCCCGCCTCTAGATAAAGACTGCCATCGCAATCCGTTGAAAACTCCATTTTCAGACTCTCAATACAGAGTGACTCAGCCTTGACTGCACTTGATGATTCCCTGCTAAGGCCGATGTAATCGAGGTCGTCAGGTCTAATATCAGTAGTTGTAAAATCCAGATTTAGTCTTGCACTCCATTGCATGCCAACGCCCCTGGCAGCCTCTACCCTTGTGATATTAATATTTCTATGGGCCAATCCGTTACTAAGATGACCTACCCAACCTGGGGCAAACCGTCCCTTGAGGTCAACCTGGTAACATTGCAAACCAAGATAATTCATATACACATCTGACTCTATTTTGTTCGATACTGCTGCAAATTTATGCATATCAGCCACCTGTTACCCTGCCTGGTAATGTTTTAAAGGAACTTATTCATTAGTCATGCCAAACAGGAGTTTGGTTACAGCGCTAACAGGAGTTTGGGGTCTTTGGCATAAAAAAAATCTATCAAGAAGGGCAAATTATTCAGCAGTTTAATGGCAAATTTTGCAGGTTTTTAGGAGATTTTACAGAAAATTGGAAGAAACAGCCGGTGAATCAAAAACGGAAACAGGCTTTCCCCAAAGTTAACACTTCAGAGCAAGCTGATTTAGCATTATGATCAAACGGCCTGAAAGTCCATTTCCGACTGAGGCAGGACATCTCCTTCAAAGCAACTGAAGTCCAGAATGCCAATAAAGATGACCTGACCAAGTTTTGGGTAGTCTTCACCTTTGTTAATCTGCCCGGTGTAGTACTGTGCGCGATTATGAAAGGAATGTTTGCGCTCTACCTGCATCTCGACAATAAATGATACGCCACGGTTGTCTACCGCTTTTATGTCCAGTATGGTTTCTTTAAGGGATGGCAATATCCGGAGGCTACCAGGGGTTTTTAAGACTTACCTCACGGATGCTTTTTTCTCCTTGAAGGTCAAGCACGGCATTCAAAAAGCCTATCAGAATATCCTTATGCTTTTCACTGCCAAATACCTTCTTGAAGGCTATGTCGGTTTTAACATCTACAAATTGCATAAAAAACCCGCAGTATGAACGTTCTGTAAATGTATGATGCGTTCGCAAAAGCTCAAAAATCGCCTGTTTTTAGCCTAGTAACATACTGATATTACTGAAGTTCAAAAACTAAAAATCGAGAATTTGCGAGGGCATCAATGTATAATTTCAAATGCTGGTAAAGGAACAAAAATCTGCATTTTTTTGCCTGGCACTATTTAACATTTATCCTTATAAGCCTTATAGTTCAAGACATGCAGGTTCTCGGTAATCCCTGACACACCTGGTATTTCACTTACTACCCGCATGGCTGCCTGTTTTTCCTGTTCTGATCCGAGGTAGCCTGACAGATTCACCTGACCATCTTCTACGTCAATTCTAAAGGGACGATACTCCAGCTCGTCTGATTTCAGGAGGGCAGATTCGATCTTTTTGACCATAATTGTATTTTCAATTTTGGCTACTGACCACTCATCAGCCTCTTTAAGTTTAGGGTCTCTGGCTGCTGCAACAACAGCGTCAATAATTGAACCTGGAGACATTCGTGATGTGTTGAAAATCATGTCATAACTTAACGGATCATTCCAGTCGCGATCAAAATAGAAGTGAATAAACCCACCTCGCTGGTGATCGCTGCGCCGGATTAAATTCTGTGCAAGATCCGGGTCAAGCCATTCCCTTTCCGCAAACTGCTCAACCCGCTCTTCAAAATCTGCCACGAAACGCAGCCGGAGTACATTTTCACAATTTTGCAGTAAATCCTGACCACCACGCCCATACAATATAACGTTACCGTTTTTGGCAAAGTCAAGGATCATCAATTCAATCAGATTCAGTGAAGCTGCCCTGGCACGATCCTCTACAGTGTTGTAGGAAGGCGGTTTTTCATCAACTGCCTGAAACATGTCAATACTTAATCCGTATTCTGCAGCAGAACAGGCCAGTTTGGGGCCATCAACCAGTATATACTTCAGCTTTCTTGAAAGCTCCCTGGCAATACCATATGCTCCGGTTCCCATCTCTCGAGAAATTGTTATAATCGGCATCTGAACTCACTCCTCCAGTTTAACAGTGTATACATTACCAATTAACACGTTATGCTTGTCTATACAAGACAGCAGTGTTAGGCTTGTGCCGGATAAAGGAGATACCGTGCCGGACAGCCTGAATTTTACGATACGACTGACTGTATTTTTTGTTATTCATTCTCTGCTGGCTGCCCCAGGTATCAAAGCCCGCATTTGTAAAATTACCAAAAGACAGATGCCTGGCTACCGACTTCTTTACAATCTGCTATCAATGGCACTGTTCAGTTGGGTAATACTTGCCTGGCATTCCGCCAGTGTCATTTTTGTAGCACCTGGCATCTGGAGTCTTGTAATGCATGGATTGCAATTCATAATTATCTGTACAGCTTTTATCTGCCTCAAACAGACCGGTCTTTCCAGTTTTATGGGAACGGATTTCAATAAAACTGAAGAAAAACAATTATTCAAAACATCTGGTTGTTATTCTGTAGTACGACATCCCCTCTATCTGCTGGGAATACTTTTTATGCTGCTGAATCCGGTCATCACTACGCGATGGCTTGTGTTAACGCTGTTTAGCATCCCATATCTGATATTTGGTGCAATACTTGAAGAGCGTCGTATGATTAGTCAATTGGGAGACAAATTCCAACAGTACCAGCGTGATGTACCGTTCCTGATCCCCAAACCGATTCGCCATATCTGTAAATGACAATTAGTAACTATTCAGCGTAATAAGCAGAGCTTGCAAAAAAAATCTGTCATCCCCGAACGATTCTATCGGGGATACGGCTTTAGAACCAACTCCAGATTCCCGATTGCACCCTCGGGAATGACACAATTTGATAGCGTGCTGAATGATTACGATAATTAAAACTATTCATTCAATCTCTAAAGAGATCACCAAATTACAAGATTTTAAGACTGTACCGCTTTGAATCGTTACTGGCACCCTTAGAACTGTACTTCCTGACAGAAAAAGTCTCGATTCAGGTAGTTTGATTGTCTCTTGGATCTGCTCCTGACTTGTTTCAGAAACATCCGCTCCTCCCCCCTGTTTAACATTCAGGCTAGTGACTGATTCCGTGGCTGTTTCGGCAATTTCCAGCCTTATTTTTTGCATCACATCCTGGGAAAGCCTTGCAAGTGACTGCAACAGACCGGCCCTGCTTGCTGAAGAACAGGCAACGGTTCTGGAAGCATCAAAAAAGGCCTCAATTTCTCGATAATCCCCTGCAGCAGGTTCAAAATCACAGGACAGCCAGAACCTGGGCAGATCACGCAAATCCCTGTAATAGCCAGACAGCATTGAACGCAACACCCTCAGGCTTTCCATAGCCTCTTCGCCACCTGTTTTTCCAACTGCTGTCACAAAAATAAGGCCGTCCACCCCTTTCAACGTCATCTTCCACATACCTGGATTGGTAACTGGACCGGTGAGCGTATACAGGTGAAATCTTACCCGGTACCCATTCAGACTTGATGATTCAAATGGAACATAGTCAAAAAAAAGCAGGGTATCACTGCCTGTCAAGGTGGTTTTTAGTGGTCCACACAAATCAGGTTTGATTCTCTGATGAATAAAACGTAACAGTTCCCCTTTTCCACAACCATGACTGCCGAAGTAAACAATCTTTGCATTTATTTCTCGTTTTGCGTGATTAATAACAGCCATATATAATTGTATATTCCAGATTACTAATGTTTTTTGCTTAAAAGCATCCGTTTTGCCTGAGTAGATATAACTGATGAAATATTACGGCTTTTGGCATAACCAGCCAGGTCTTTTTCTGTCACTGTACCCAGATAACGCAAGGCATTGGTCAACGGAGTCTTTGGATTTTCAACTAATGCCTTTCTAATCTGGTAGTTTTTAACCCATTCCCTGTTTGCACAAATAAGGCGAATAATTTCGTCGTTCTGTACACCTGATTTCAAGACATTAAGCACTTCAGGTTCAGTTATACGAGGATTTTTTATCACTCCGCTACTCACCAGTTTGTTGGCATCTTTGATCAATATCTTACGCCACTCCTTATCACCGGTCAGTGCCATCTTGATTTTATCAGCAATTGACATTGTCTGGGCCTGTTTGTATTTGCTCTGGTACTCCTCGCTAGTCTGGTCAGCTTCAAAGTCAGGTAACTCTTCCTGTTCCGATTCTGGTAGTGGTGGAAACTGTTCATCATCCTGCAACTCTTCGTCAAAGGTTACCAAATCGGATGTATCTACCCCTGATTCAGCCGCCGCTTCCTGTTCGGATAACTTTTTCAGCAAGGAAGAGGTAACATCTGCCAAGGCCGGGTGCTTTAACAGTAGTGTTCTTATGTTGGGACGTTTACCGACTATCAGGGCAAAGGTGTGAAGAATTGCAGGATGCAGGTCAGGCCATTCAGAAAGACAGTTGAAGGCCTCATCCACTAAATCCTGAATTGTTGATACAGCTAGAGACCTGACAGCAGTATCAGTATCTTTACTAAGGCAAAACAGTAATAACAACTGTTCACGGGGCCCAAGATTCGCATTACCGCCGGCACCAAGCAGGCGCTGCTGTACAGGGACATCAGGTCCTGCGAAAGCCAAAACCGATGCAGGTATGCTTATTTTCAGAGACACTTAAAAAGACTCCTGTTACTCAATCGCCGGTGTGCCAATACCGGCTGACCTCAATTTTTTTACAGCATCTTCAGCGGTCTTGCGGTCAGTAAAGGTGCCTGCTGTCAACTTACGTGAGGTGAGCGGCACTGCTATCTTTTTAATGGTTACCTTAATACCACTGGAGGCAAGTCGCTGCTGTTCAGAAATTGCCCCGCTCTGCACTGCGTAAGAACCCGCGTATACTTCATGCTTACCGCCCCTCTGTACAGTAAAGCCGACTCCAGCCTTGGACTTTAGCATATCTACAGCCTGTATGGCCTGATCTCTATTTGTATACTCATTATAAAACAGACGATTCATTGTAACTGAACGTCTTGGACCACTTGTCATAACAGGGTTAAGGCCAATCTTTTTAACCTTGACCATATCTGCCGCCAGTGTCTCTTCGATAACATAAAGCCCTACCAGCACTGTCCAGGGGCCACTTTTTTTAATTACTACCGGCTGCTTGACAGCAGGTATGGCAGTTTTTGAATCAGCCTGAACTGGCTTGTTGTCTTTAGAATTTGATGATGCAACTTTTTTAGGTTCTTCCTTAATAGCAGGAGCCACGGGCTTAGCAGGAGACACTGTATTTTTTACAGCCGCTGAAGGAGCTTCCGGCCTGGATTGCGAGGGCTTTTTTTTAGCCGTTTTTGCTGCAGGCACTGGCTGTGTCTTCACTTCAACAGATTTCTGAGGTGATTTTACAGCAGGAACCGCTGTTGCCGCAATCTGAGGTTTTTCCGTTGTAACAGTCTGGCCCTTTGGGTCATCGGGCTTTGCTGTCTCTGCAACTGCAGGGCCGCGAGGAGGTAATGTCTTCTTCACAACCTGGGGTGGAGGCTGGGGAGGTGGCGGCGATTCCTGTGGACGGATCAGGCCAGTAAAGAAATACAGGTAGCCAAATCCACCCAGCATGACAAGTAACAAAACCACCAATCCGGTCTGGCGGCCCTTTTCATTTTCTTTAGCCTGTGTTTCTCCTTCTTTTGGCTCTTTACTGAACTTAAAATCCATAGATATACCTCCATAAAAAGGGTCAAATAGTTAGGGAAAGCGGTGAGCAGTTGGCATAGACGCCATGATAGCAACACCGCTGTCCCCATGAATCAGTCTTTTTTGGCAGCCTGTGCCTCGGCGATAACCTTCTGTGCAAGGTGAGTAGGCACCTCTTCATAGTGTGAAAATTCAGTGCTAAAAAGTCCACGGTCACTGGTCATAGACTTGAGATCATTAGAGTAGGCAAGCACTTCAGACATTGGTACAACAGCCTTAATCGCCTGGGAGTTAGCCTTGGGTTCCACGCCAACCACCTTTCCGCGGCGAGAGTTCAGATCGCCAATTACATCACCCATATTTTCATCAGGAACAATCACTGTCATGTTGACAATAGGCTCAAGTAAAACCGGCTTGCAAAGCTCCATAGCCTTCTTGAAAGCAAGGGAACCGGCAACCTTGAAAGCCATTTCCGAAGAATCTACCGTGTGAAACGAGCCATCGTACAAGGCAACCCTGAAATCAACAACCGGGTAACCAGCTAGGAATCCTTCTAACGAAGCCTCCTGGATCCCCTTGTCAACAGCAGGTATATACTGTCTGGGAATAACACCGCCAACAACCTTGTCCTCAAATATGTAACCTTCTCCCCTTGATGTAGGTGACATTTCTATCCAGCAATCTCCATATTGACCACGTCCACCGGACTGCTTCTTGTACTTGCCCTGAACCTTGGCTGGTCCCCGAATGGTTTCAAAATAAGGTACTTTGGGCGTCTTAAGCAGAACTTCAACGTTAAATTTACGTTTAAGCTTTTCAACAATAACATCAAGATGCACCTGCCCCAAACCGGATATAATAAATTCTTTAGTTTGAGGATCACGATGAGATTCAAGGGTAGGTTCTTCTTCAATCAGACGGTGCAGTGCATTGTGAATCTTGTCCTCATCGGCCTTGGTCTTTGGTTCTATGGCGTAGGATATAACCGGCAAGAGCTGCTTTGCTGGTTCAAATATAATCGGATTGCCAGGATCGCACAGAGTATCACCGGTGACGGTCTCTTTAAGTTTTGCTACTGCTACAATATCACCTGCAAATGCCTGCTTGACTGCTCTCTGTTTTTTGCCTTCAAGTTCATATATCTGACCTATCCGTTCTTCAACACCCTTTGTGGCATTGTATATGTTTGAGTCAGAATTGAGTGTGCCGGAATAGATTCTGAAAATAGTTATCTTGCCAGTGTATGGATCTGAAGTGGTTTTAAATACCAGGGCAGAAAAAGGCTCTTTTTCATCCGGGCCCCGTTCGGCCAGTTCTTTTTTCTTGGGGTTTATACCTACAGCCTTTGTACGATCAAGCGGTGAAGGCAGATAGTCACAGATCGCCTGCAGCAACTGTCTTACCCCCACATTAAGGGTAGCAGAACCGCACAGAACAGGGGTAAAGGTATTACGCATTGTACCTACACGCAGTCCGTCTATTATCTCTTCTTCAGTTAATTCACCGGTTTCGAGATATTTTTCAGTCAGCGCATCGTAGGCCTCTGCAACCGTTTCAACCAAATGTTCCCTCAGACGCTGGGCCTCTTCCATATATTCCGCAGGGATATCAATATCCTGGCAAGTTCCGGAACCATCCTTGCTGTATTTGCATGCCTTCATCCAAATCAGGTCAACCACCCCCTCAAAGGAGTCTTCAGCACCAATGGGCATCTGTACTGCTACTCCACGGGCCTTGAGATTCTTTTCCATATCGTCAATTGCACGAAGAAAATTTGCACGCTCCTTGTCCATCTTGTTGACAAAGGCGATTCGAGGAATTTCAAATTCATTGGCCCATTCCCAAACCTCTTCAGTTTGAACCTTTACACCTGATATTGCGGAGAGAATTACAACTACACAATCCAGAGCACGCATACAGGCGCGGGTATCACCAATAAAATCACCGTAACCGGGGGTGTCCACAAAATGGATAGAATGACTGTTCCACTCACAATGATCAAAGGCCGAAGTTATTGAAATTTTACGTTTGATCTCTTCAGGCTCAAAGTCCATGGTTGATGTGCCTTCATCAACCCGACCTAGCCGATCAATCATTCCGGTATTAAACAGAATAGCCTCAGCCAGTGAAGTCTTACCAGCCCCACCATGTGCTACAATTCCAAGATTACGAATTTTTTCAGTTGGATACGTCCCCATGCGCTGCCTCCTTGTGGTTAATTTTATTTAAAAACGTCCTGTTTTACCCTCCGAAAGTCTCAGGGTAAAAACACCTGTCAACAGTTTTACCGTTATAAACACTGTTTCCTACCGGTTTCGATCGTAAAGTATCCTGAGACCTTCAAGTGTCAGAAACTTATCAACCTCATCAATTGTTTTTGATTCAGGTGCAATCAGCGCTGCAAGCCCTCCGGTTGCGATTACCTTCAATTGCTCGGTGCTTTCCTGTCTTATCCGTTCAACAATGCCATCCACCAAACCTACATAACCGTAAAAAATACCTGACTGCATTGAATTTACCGTATTTTTTGCAATCGCATTTGGCGGACGGCAGATATCTACACGGGGCAGCTTACTTGCACGCTGAAAAAGTGCCTCAAGAGATATTGCAAGTCCGGGGGCAATCGCACCACCACAATACTCACCCTTAATGTTCACATAATCAAAAGTGGTTGCAGTGCCAAAATCAACTATAATTAATGGGCAGCGATGCTTTTCATACCCGGCAACTGCATTAACAATCCGGTCAGCCCCAACCTCAAGGGGGTTGTCATACAGTATCTGCATACCTGTTTTGGTGCCTGAACCTACCACCAGAGGAGACAGTGAAAAAAAATCATTGCAAAGGGATTCAAGCACACCGGTTAGCGGTGGTACAACTGAAGAGATAATGATAGCTTCAATCTGTTCAAAAGACATTGAATACATTGAAAAAAGGTTATGCAGCAGAATCCCGTACTCATCAGATGTACGTGACTTGTCAGTTGAAATACGCCAATGACGGGTAAGCAGATCGTTGTTATAAACACCAATTACAATATTACTGTTACCTACATCAATAACTAGAAGCACAAAAGTTTTCCTTTCAGAGTATGGTCACGTCTCCGCTTAATATCCGTTCATTTCTGTTATCAGGCATCCGCAAAAGAAGGGCGCCATCATAGTCAAGACCTGCAAACTTGCCCTGCAGCCTGGTTGCACCTAAATCCACCAGCACCTCACGTCCTGAAGCATTGCAATAACCTTCCCATTCTTCCCTGACCGGTGCAAAACCATACTGTAAAAAACGGGCATATTCTGCATCAAGCTGCTTCAGCAGGCAGACAATGAACTTCTGTCGCATAATCGGCCTGCCTGTCTCCAGCAACAGTGATGTAGCCGGAGTACGTAAATCTGCGGGAAACTGTTCGGCCTGCATATTTATATTTACACCTATCCCCAGAATCACAAAACTGACCCTGTCGGTCTCGGCACTCATCTCGTTTAACAGACCTGCAAACTTCCGACCATTAAGCAGCAGATCATTGGGCCATTTGATTTCCGGTTGAATACCTGTAGTCATCTTAACAGCTCTGGCAACCGCTACGGCAGAGATAAAAGTCAGTTGCGGGGCTTCAAAAGGTGGTATACATGGACGTAGGATAACCGAGCAATAGAGGTTTATCCCGCCCGGGGACACCCAATACCTCCCCAAACGCCCCTTGCCTCTGGTCTGGCGATCTGCAATCAGAACTGTACCCTCACAGGCACCTTGCTCTGCCAGTAAAAAGGCATCTGTATTTGTTGAACCGGTCTCCCCGGTGCAGACTATCTTGCAACCTATAATGCAATCAGATTCAAGTTCCGCCCTGATAAAGCCGTTGTCCAGTTGATCTGGCTCTCCGGAAAGATAATATCCCTGGGAAGGAACAGCATCAATCCTGTATCCTTCTGACCTTAAGAGGGATACCTGTTTCCAGACGGCAGTGCGGGAAACCCCCAAGTTACGGCTCAACTGCTCACCAGATATTATCCCGTCTGCGTTTCTGAGGTGCATCAGCAATCTTGCTGTTGTCTTGGGCCGGTGCATTACTGCTAGTCCAGCAGCATGGAAATATCCATTGCGCGTGCAGAATGGGTCAGGGCGCCGACCGAAATAATATCAACGCCGGTTTCAGCTATTGCTCTTACTGTATCAAGATTTACACCGCCTGAGGCCTCTACAGTAGCACGACCGGCAATCAGCTCAACACAATGGCGCATTGTGGTGCAGTCCATATTATCAAGCATTATGATATCAGCCCCGGCAGTCAACGCCTCCTCAACCTGATCAACTGTTTCAGTCTCAATTTCAACCTTGAGGGTATGGGGGATATAACTGCGGGCACGACGGATCGCCTCGCTGATCCCTCCGGCCGCTGTAATGTGGTTTTCCTTAATCAATATTCCATCATACAATCCAGTGCGATGGTTAAATCCCCCGCCTCTCCTGACAGCATATTTCTCCAGCACCCTTAACCCCGGGGTTGTTTTACGGGTATCAACAATACGCACCCCGGTGCCGGAGACCTCAGCAACATAGCTGGCAGTTAAAGTAGCAATGCCACACATCCGTTGCAAAAGGTTAAGGGCTACCCGCTCTCCCTGCAACAGCATGGATGCATCACCGGAAAGGTAAGCCATAACACTGCCTGTTTCAATCTGCTGACCGTCACTGCAACATGGAGTACAAGCAATACTGGAATCAAGCAGATAAAAAACCCTCGCAAAAACGGAAATACCAGCGACAGTTAACGGTTCCTTTCCAACAAGCCTGGCCCTGGCAGGTCGTGAACCCGGAACCACTGCAAGTGTGGTCAAATCCCCGGTATGAATGTCCTCTCTCAGGGCGTTTTGAATAATATCATCAAGAGTCAACATAAAGCCCATCCTGTTATTTTAAAATGGAAACCTGTATAACACACCTCAACCGCACTCGCAACCGCATTCAATCTGTAATTATCGGAGCTTGCACATCGGTCAGGCCGGGGCATCGGCAATACAAGTATCAAACGATTCAAGCGGCGGCTTTAACCTGGTTTTTACCTTCAAGCTTGGCTTGTTTTAGCGCCTGGGAAGCACTGGAAATCAACTGCTGAAAATTTTGACCAACCTGATATTCAGACAATCCAAGACTTGCAGTAATCCGAATGCCTGGTTTGTTTATCTTGAATTCAGTCATCTGGATAGCATCATGGATCTTGTTGGCCACTGTCATCGCACCGATGATATTTGTTTCCGGCAACAACAAAAGAAATTCTTCTCCGCCCCAGCGCGAGCAGATATCCTCGTTACGCAAGCAACTGAGCAACACCCGTGATACCTCTACCAAAACATCGTCTCCGACATTGAAGCCATATAAATCATTGACACTGGAAAAACAATCCAGGTCTAAAACAATCAAGGATGTAATTCTTTTATGCCTGCTGGACCGGCTTAACTCCTGATCAATTGCCTCCATAACAGCCCTGCGGTTCAACAGACCTGTCATTGGGTCAATTTTTGTTGCAAGGTTCAGGGAACGGTTCAAATCAGTCATTTGAATCTGTAA
>DYNH01000101.1 GCA_020721175.1 Trichlorobacter lovleyi
CAGTGGTGCGATGACTTTCACCACAGCCTTCGCACCCTGCTGACTGGAGATACCAGGGGGTATTATGCTGATTACGGCCACTTCAGCCATCTGGTCAAGGCATTAGACAGAGGCTTTGTCCTTGACGGTGGCTATTCAACATTCAGAAGACGCCGCCATGGCAACCCGTCATATCCAGTCCCACCTTGCCGATTTGTGGTATGTGCCCAGAATCATGACCAGATCGGTAACCGGGCCAGGGGAGAGCGGCTGAACGAACACCTTTCAGGAGATCAATTGAGACTTGCGGCTGCTACTGTGCTGCTGTCGCCATATCTGCCCCTTCTGTTTATGGGTGAGGAATATGGTGAGACCGCTCCGTTCCCGTATTTTGTAAGCCACGGCGATCCGAATCTTGTCGAGGCAGTACGTAATGGCCGCAAACAGGAGTTTGCCGGATTATCGGATGAATCTTCAGTTCCTGATCCCCAGGATGAGGCCACATTCCTCTCTGCCAGACTTTCTCAACAATTGAGTCAGATGGAAGGGCATTGCGAGCTTCTGAACTTCTACAGAGAGCTGATCCGCCTGAGAACTGGACTATTCTGCGGGGCCTCCTCAGACAGGGAGCTGTTACAGGTTATTCCTTTTGAAGCTGAAAGACTGTTGCTGCTTGTCCGCAGCAGTGAAACCACCCGGATTATATGCGCCTTCAATTACAGCGATCAGACACGCATCGTAGACCCTGACATTGTATCTGGAGAACTGACCGTACTGCTGGACTCCTCTGGCCAGTATCGGAATGAAACGGTTTTAACCATCTACAGGACCAGACCGGAATCCTGCCTTACCCTCAGACCGTTCAGTGCATTGGTATGCAGAAAGTAAGCAGCAGAAGTAAATTTATCTCATCCCCGCCCGTCCTCAACTTTAAGGGGAGAAAATAATTGTGAAGTATCAATCTTTACCGACAGTGCTTGCATCGTAAACAGGGGGAACCATGAAACCAAACAACAGAGGCTTGAGAATACCGGTCTCCACCTACAGACTTCAGTTCAACAGGGCCTTCAGGTTTGAAGATGCAGCAAGGATCATCCCCTACCTTGATCGTCTCGGGATCAGCGATATATACGCATCTCCTTATTTTAAGGCAAGCCCGGGCAGTATGCATGGTTACGATGTTGTTGACCAGAACAGACTGAACCCGGAACTGGGCACTACTGAGCAGTATGACTGCTTCTGCCTGGAACTGGAAAGGCACGGTATGGGGCATATTCTGGACATAGTGCCTAACCATATGTGTATAGAGGGGCAGGACAACCTGTTATGGGCTGATCTGCTTGAAAATGGCCCCAGTTCCCGTGTTGCAGGTTTTTTTGACATAGACTGGCACCCTGTCAAGCATCAACTTGAAAACAAGGTGCTGATACCGATTCTGGGGGATCAGTATGGCACTGTGCTGGAAAACGGGGAATTACGCCTTAGTTTTGAAGAAGGCTCTTTTTTCATCTATTATTACAATCACAAACTGCCGATTATCCCCAAATCCTACCGTCATATACTTACAATCGGGGCTCTGGATCTGGAAATGGAGCTGGGGTCAGACACCCCCCAGTACCAGGAGCTGATGAGCATCATCACAGCCCTGGGGCACCTCCCTTCTGTAACAGAAACCTCCTCTGAAAGGATTGAGGAACGCTACCGCGAAAAAGAGGTTGTCAAAAGGAGACTCTGGAATCTCTATCAGAACAGCGGCGCCATCAGAGCCTTTATTGATCGCAACATCGTCACCTTCAATGGCAACAGAGGCAATCCATCCAGCTTCAACCACCTTGACTCCCTTCTGCAGGAACAGGTCTACCGCATCTCCTACTGGCGGGTCGCCACTGAAGAGATCAACTACCGCAGGTTCTTTGACATAAATTCCCTCGGCGCTATCCGGGTTGAATGCCCGGGGGTCTTTGATGCCACCCACAGCCTGCTGTTTGAACTGGTTGCCGCAGGCAAGGTGACAGGACTGCGTATTGATCATGCCGATGGTTTGCAGAACCCGGTAGAATATCTGCAACGCTTGCAGGCTGCCTGCTTTGCCAGGCTTTACGAAAACCACTTTTTGAATAACGACCAGACAACCAGCGCAGAGGAGGCATACAAACTTATACTGAAGATGGAACCCGATTACAGGCCGTTTTACATAGTTGCAGAAAAAATTTTGCTGAAGTCAGAAAAACTTCCCTCAAACTGGCCGGTATACGGAACTACCGGCTACGACTTTGCCAACCAGGTAAACGGGATATTTGTCAAAAGCGCCAATGCCAGGATGTTTGAAAACATTTACACCCGCTTCATGCAGCACCGGATAGATTTCCATGACGCACTTTACCAGAAGAAAAAGCTGGTCATGCAGGTGGCCATGTCCAGTGAAATCAACATGCTGGGACACTATCTGGATCGGATTTCAGAGCAGAATCGCCATACACGGGATTTTACACTCAACAGCCTGATAAAGTCTCTAATTGAGGTGATTGCCTGCTTTCCGGTCTACCGCACCTATATAACCGGCAATGATGTGACGGATCGGGATCGTCAGTATATCGAGGCAGCGGTAAAGGGGGCAAAACGACAGAACCCTGCGGTAAGCGACTCGGTATTCGATTTTATTCGCGATGTCCTGACGCTCAACTTCCCCAACAGCCTTCCAGAGCAGCATAAAGCCGCATGGCTTGATTTTGTAAAACGTTTCCAACAGCTTACCGGCCCGGTAACGGCTAAGGGTGTAGAGGACACCACGTTCTATCTGTATAACAGACTTACCTCGCTGAATGAGGTGGGAGGGGCCCCTGAACGTTTTGGCATATCCCTTGAGGCGTTTCACGGCCAGAACATTGATCGCTGCAAGACCCGTCCCCTGGCGATGCTCTCCACATCTACACACGATACAAAAAGGAGCGAAGATGTCCGGGCCCGGATTAACGTACTATCAGAGATGCCGGAACTCTGGCGGGACGCTTTATCACGATGGAGCCGTCAGAACCGGAGAATAAAGATAGTGGTAGATGGAAGACCGAGGCCAAGCCGGAATGAGGAGTACCTGCTGTACCAGACTATGGTGGGTATATGGCCGTTAAGTGGCCTGGAGGATGCAGCGGAATATGATCTCTTCAGGATACGGCTAAAGGAGTATATGCTTAAGGCGATGCGGGAGGCCAAGGTGCATACCAGTTGGATAAATCCCAATCAGCACCACGAAGACGCCACCCTCTACTTTATCGAAATGATCCTGAAGGATTCACCTGAAAACGAATTCCTACAGGATTTCAATATCTTTCAGAAGCTTACATCTGCCTGCGGTATCTTCAATTCACTCAGCCAGGTTCTGCTGAAGATTACATCACCTGGCATTCCTGATATCTACCAGGGGAATGAGATGTGGGATTTCAGCCTTGTTGACCCTGACAACAGGCGTCCTGTTAATTTTGACCAACGTATTGCCGCACTGGATGAACTGGCCAGAAGTGAATCTGAAAAAGGTATTCTGACAACGGCTCAGGGATTACTGAAAGGCCGCCTGGATGGTCGTATCAAGCTGTACCTGACCTGGAAGGCCCTTTCTGCACGCAGAAATCTGCGAGAACTGTTTGAGCAGGGCCGCTATCTCCCCCTTGAGGTTCTTGGAACACGCAGTGAGCATGTCTGCGCCTTTGAACGTTCTACAAACAGCAACTCTGTGCTTGTGATTGCCCCACGTTTCTTCAGCAGTCTCATAGATTCTCCTGACGGCCTTCCCCTGGGAAAGGAAGTATGGAAGGACACCAGGATTATGCAGCCTTTTGAGCCGGCTTCAAGCAGTTACACAAACCTGCTTACCGGCGAGAAGCTACATCTTGAAAAAGAGGGAGATGACACCCTGTTCCTGCCGCTTTATGGCATACTGAAATCCTTTCCGGTAGCCTTGCTTGAAAGAATTGAAGAGGGGAGGCAACCTGCATGTTGAGCAGACGTGGCTGTGGTATCCTGCTGCATCCCACATCACTACCTGGCCCCGGCGGGATAGGCAGCCTTGGGGCCGATGCAAGACGCTTCACAGATCTGCTTCATCAGGCTGGCATAAAGTACTGGCAGGTATTGCCGCTATCTCCGCCCGCCTGTGGCAACTCACCATATTCAGCGTTCAGCGCCTTTGCTGGCAACCCGCTTCTAATCAGTCTTGAACTGCTTGTTGAGGAGGGAGACCTTTTATCTGCTGAAGAAGAAACCTGTTTTCCGAAGGAGCGGGTTGATTTCGTATCTGTGATACCTTACAAAAGCCGGCTTCTGCGCAAAGCGGCCTGCAATTTTCTGAGACAGCCAGCTTCAAAGAGGTCAGAAGAGTTCATGCAGTTCTGCTCCAGACCCCACTGGTTAAGGGATTACACATTATTCATGGCCCTGAAGCTGCGGTACAACAACAAGGTCTGGAATTGCTGGCCAGCAGAAGCATCCTCTCCCACTGCACTTCAGTTGGAACGGCTGGCCGAAGAGTGCGCCGGTGAGATGGCAATCCAGAGCTATCTGCAGTGGCAGGTGTTCAGGCAGTGGCATGGCTTGAGACAGTACGCCAGCCAGCGTGGTATAGCGATCATCGGAGATATACCGATATTTGTCGGATATGATTCAGCGGATGTATGGAGCAAACGCAACCTGTTCCTGCTTGATGAAGATAACGCACCGCTTGTGGTGGCTGGTGTACCGCCTGACTATTTCAGCGCCACGGGCCAGCTCTGGGGTAACCCTATCTATAACTGGGAAAAGATGGAACAGGAAGGTTTCAGTTGGTGGCTGGAGCGGTTCAGCCTTTTATTCAGCCTGTTTGATCTGGTACGGGTGGATCACTTCAGGGGGTTTGAGGCAGCATGGCATATCCCGGCAGGGTCTGAAACTGCGGAAAACGGCAGATGGGTAAAGGGGCCTGCCGAAAGGCTTTTTGACACAGTGCAGCAGAAGTTCTCAGAACTGCCTATACTGGCCGAGGATTTAGGGGTTATCACACCAGAGGTGCTTGCACTCAGGGATCGCTACAGTTTTCCAGGCATGAAGATACTCCAGTTTGCCTTTGACGAGAAACTGGATGACAGGGATCTGCCCCACAATCATATCACGAATGGCGTGGTATATACCGGCACCCATGACAATGACACAACAGCGGGATGGTACGCTGCAAGGACAGAATCTGAAATTGTTGAGATGAGCAGCTATCTTGGCACCCCGCCAGGGGACGGAACCAGAGACCTGATCCGTGCAGCCTTGATGTCTGTTGCAAACACAGCCATAATTCCGCTGCAGGATATTCTGGGGTTGGGCAGTCATGCCAGAATGAATATCCCGGGCACACCTTACGGCAACTGGGAGTGGCGTTTTACCTGGGAGATGCTTCCGGCAGATCTTGCCAGCTCCCTGCATACACAACTTAAACGTTACGGCAGGATATGACAAAAGGAGGATAGCTCTATGCCACACAGAAACCTGCTGATTGAAGACAACCCTGTCTGGTACAGGGAAGCTGTCATCTATCAGGTTCATATAAAGGCATTTTCCGATTCCGACGCAGACGGAATGGGAGATTTTAAAGGCATAATCGGCAAGCTGGACTATCTTCAGAAGCTGGGGGTCACAGCACTTTGGCTGTTACCCTTCTACCCATCTCCGTTACGGGATGACGGTTACGATATCTCCGATTACTATAATGTAAACCCCAGTTACAATAGCCTGCGCGAATTCAGACAGTTCCTTCGGGAGGCCCACAGATGGGGGCTGCGGGTGATTACAGAACTTGTGCTTAATCATACATCTGACCAGCACCCCTGGTTCCAGAGGGCACGCCTTGCCAAGCCCGGGTCAATCCATCGGGATTATTATGTCTGGAGCGATACGCCTGACAGGTACAGGGAGGCCAGGATCATATTCCAGGATTTCGAGACTTCCAACTGGACATGGGACCCCGTTGCCAAGGCATACTACTGGCATCGTTTCTACTCACACCAGCCGGATCTTAACTTTGATAATCCCAGGGTGCAGTCCGAGATGTTGAAGGTCATAGACTTCTGGATGGGAATGGGGGTGGATGGAGTGCGTCTTGATGCGGTGCCGTACCTTTTTGAACGTGACGGCACCAACTGCGAGAATCTTCCGGAAACCCATGCATTTCTGAAGAAACTGAGGGCACACCTGGATAGTTCCTACAAAAACCGTATGCTGCTTTCAGAGGCCAATCAGTGGCCGGAGGATGCAGCGGCCTATTTTGGCACTGGCGACGAGAGCAACATGGCCTTTCACTTCCCGCTGATGCCCCGGATGTTTATGGCTATTGAGATGGAGGATCGCTTCCCCATTGTGGATATCCTTGAACAGACCCCCACAATACCGGATGGATGCCAATGGGCCATTTTCCTGCGTAATCACGATGAACTGACACTTGAAATGGTCACTGACGAAGAGCGGGACTACATGTACAGGGCATATGCATCTGATCCCCGTGCAAGGATAAACCTGGGTATACGGCGTCGGCTGGCGCCGCTTATGGGCAATAACCACCGCAAGATTGAGCTGATGAACATGCTGCTCTTTTCAATGCCTGGCACTCCGATCATCTATTACGGCGATGAGATAGGTATGGGTGACAACTACTTTCTGGGGGATCGCAACGGTGTCCGCACACCGATGCAGTGGAACCCTGACCGTAATGCCGGCTTTTCAAAGGCAAGCCCCCACAAGCTGTTTCTGCCGGTGATTATAGAAGCAGAATACCACTACGAATCCGTTAATGTTGAAAACCAGGAAAGGAATCCATCCTCACTCCTCTGGTGGATGCGGCGCACAATCGCAATGCGCAAGCGATTCAGGGCTTTTGGCTGCGGAAGCCTTGAAATGCTGTCTTCAGATAACCCGAAGGTTCTTACATTCATGCGATGTCACGGCGATGAGAAAATTCTTGTAATCATCAACCTCTCCCGCTTTGCACAGCCGGTATCGGTTGATCTTTCACGCTACGCAGGACTTATCCCGGAAGAGCTTTTCAGCCGAAACCGCTTCCCGATGATTCAGGAGGGGCGTTACCATTTTACTCTTGGACAATACGACTATTTCTGGTTTGAGCTGCACAAGCCAGAGGCATATACAAAAAACCCTGGTGAAGAACTACTTAAACTGAGACTTCGTGAAGGATCGCCCTGGTGGACTGCTGTTACCGGCATAAGTGGAGAAAGACTGTGCAATGAAGTAATGCCAACCTACCTGCAGAGGGTATTCTGGTACTTTGGCAAGGGAAGAACCATCAGACGGATCAAGGTGGCGGAAAACTGCCTGGTTAAACAGGACTCCCTGACCTTCCTTCTGGTGTTCATACAGGTTGATTACACAGACGGGGATGAAGATCTTTATCTGATTCCGATGACATGGCTTTCCAGCGAACAGGTTCAGACCGTAACTGAACGACATCCACTATCAACAATAGCCGCACTGGCAGTTGGCGAACAGGAGGGGGTGCTGTGTGATGCCCTTTATTTTGAAGAGTTCCGGGTACTGCTGTTCAACATTATAACAGACCATGTAAAGATACAGGGAGAAAACGGCTCTATTCTGATCGGCCATCCTGGCGCCGGACTAACAATAACCGAAGCTTCCAGAACAGAGCTGTTCCCCAGTCGTATAGCTGTGGTTGAACAGAACAACACCAGCATCCTCTACGGAGAACGTCTGCTTTTGAAGATATACAGAAAGCAGGATCAGGGGATTAATCCCGAGCCAGAAATTCTGCGTTACCTTGCTGCCAGTGGCCGTTTTCGCAGTGCGCCGGTGTATGCCGGAAAGATTGAATTTAAGGGAAATGACGGCAGGAGCTATGATCTGGGGATACTCCAGACCTACATTGTATGCCACGGAGATGCCTGGCGTAACACCCTTACCAGCCTGGCGCAGTTTACAGAGCATATTCTTGCCCACCGGCATGACCTCCCCAAGCTTCCGTCAAAGTTGCCAACTGTGTTTGAAGTTGCAGAAAACGGCATACCGGAGCAGTTCCGCTCGCTGGTACGTGGACTTCATCTGGAGATGGCCCTGCTTTTGGGAAGACGCACAGCAGAACTGCATCGCGCCTTAAGCTCAGGTGACGCAAACAGCGCATGGAGCAAAGAGGAATTCTCAACTCTCTATCAGCGTTCACTGTTCCAGTCCATGCGGGGTCTGCTGCGCAAGACCTTCCAGAACCTTTCTGACCAACTTGACAGATTGCCGGAACAGGTTCAGGCGAGGGCAATCCAGATATTATCCGCAGAAAAGGAACTGATATCCTGTCTGCAGAAGATTACCGGACGCCGGGTATCTGCCATGAAATGTCGGATTCACGGTGATCTGCATCTCGGTCAGGCGCTGTTTACCGGTAAGGACTTCGTGTTTATAGATTTTGAAGGCGAGCCATCACATTCACTTAACGAAAGGCGTCTGAAGCGCTCTCCCCTGCGGGATGTGGCAGGCATGATCCACTCCTTCTATTTTGCTGCCATGACTACACTGTGCCATCATCTTGCAGCGCATCCGGACGACAGCCTGTTACTTGAACCGTGGCTAAAGGCATGGTACGTCTACGTCAGTGGCTCCTATCTCCGCGGATATCTTCATGCCATAAAGAACACAGGGCTTCTGCCGGAAAATAAAAACCATCTTGCAATAATGCTGCGCTGCTACCTGATACATAAAACTGTCCATGAGCTGTATATAGACCTTAACAATCGCCCGTCAGCCATAGAACTTGCACTCAGGGGACTTGAGGTACTTCTTAGGGATTGCCAGCCTGACTGACTGCAACACTATCCGTCTTTCTTGGCAACAATGATAGATTCCGTTTCTATACTTCAAAAGGTTAAAAGTTGAGCTAATTGT
>DYNH01000102.1 GCA_020721175.1 Trichlorobacter lovleyi
CTGTGTGCTGCGCTGGGGATAACCGGACGTCTGCATCGCAGTAATGATAATGCCCGCAAACGGTATATTTTTACCGGTGGACAATTGCACCGCTTACCGGAAAACGGTCCCTCCTTCCTGAAGAGCAGGCTCCTTTCCTGGCCGGGAAAGTTCAGGCTGCTGGGTGAACCGTTTGCATCCGCCCCTCCCGGCGGAGATGAAACACTGGCGGCCTTCGGTCGACGCCGTCTGGGCGACGAAGCACTCCGCAAGCTGATCGCTCCGATGGCCTCCGGCATCTTTGCCGGTGATCCCGAAACCATGTCGCTGGTTTCCTGTTTTCCCCGTATAGCCCAGCTGGAACGGGAATACGGCGGCCTGTTCAGGGCCATGCTGGCTTTGGCAAAGAAAAAGAAACAGGAACGCCTGGAAGGGAAAATCAGCAGTTCTGCTGCCGGACCCGGTGGGACCCTGACCTCGTTTAAAGAAGGAATCCAGTTTTTAACCGATACCTTGGCTACACAGCTTGGCGAGCGGGTCAAAACCGGCGTGACGGTAGTCGGCACTGCTCAGCGAGACGGAGGATGGATAATCACAACCAGTGATGGAACCCTGCATCAGGCCGATCTGGTTATTTCGGCCGCCCCGGCCTTTGCCGCTGCCTCTATCGTACAGGGTGCAGATGCGTGCCTGGCCGACACCTTGCGCCTGATTCCCTATTCAACCCTGAATGTGGTCTGCTGTGGCTATCAAATCGCCGGACTGGAACATCCCCTGGACGGTTTCGGCTATCTGGTGCCAAAAGAGGAAGGGCGTACCGTGCTCGGTACCCTCTGGGACTCCAGCATGTTTGAAGAGCGGGCACCCGTCGGCATGGCGCTGCTGCGCAGTATGGCAGGCGGTGCCTGCAAGCCGGAACTGATTGAGCTTCCGGAGGCTGAACTACTGCAGCTGGTGCAAGCTGATCTGCGGATTGCCATGGGTATCACTGCCACTCCGTGCTTCAGCCGGATAATCCGTCACCAGCAGGCGATCCCGCAATACACGGTAGGTCACGGAAAACGGCTGGAACTGATTGAAGGCCGGCTGTGCAGTCTGCCTGGCCTGTTTCTGACCGGAAACGCATTTAAAGGGGTGGGGTTGAACGACTGCGTGGCTGCCTCGCAAGCCACGGTGGAGCAAGCGATGGCCTATCTTGGAGGTGCTCTATCATGAAGATCAGGAAGAAGCTGTTTGCCGACTTTGAGTATGAAGAGGTACTTGACACGAAAACCCGTGAACTGATCCGTGTCGGCTGTGCCGTTGCGGTGGGATGCCCTACCTGACTGAAAAAACACTTCGCCTTGGCGAAGGAAGCTGGCGCCGGGAGCGCCGAACTGAAGGAAGCACTGGCCTACGGCGTAATCGCCCCGGCTGGAAGGGCCAAAAATTTTATTCTGGAGGTACTGACGGAGCTTGAACCTTAACGGTTTTGACCCGGTTTTGCAGATTGCCCGTAAGCCCCGCACCTGACAAATAAAGGCGGGGGGCTTACGGTATACTAACAGGACACCAAAAAAACTGTTATTCCAGTTCTTTTTTCCATTTTTCTACCTTTTTGCGGTACTCATCCAGTAGCTTTGAAGCGGTCTTTTCATCCTTGGCCTCGGCAAAGATATGCACGAATGAGCTGTACTGATCCGGTAGCACCAGAACCCAGTCATTGTCGAACTGCACCTTGATGCCATCAATAAAAGAGGCCTCTTTTTCCAGTGAGTCCTCGCTCATCTTGCGCATGATGCCGCCCTTCATCTCAAAGGCACAATGGATGCTGGTCTGCAAAAAAGCACGGACGGGCGCTTCTTCCAGGACGCGAGAGAGAGGGATACCAACCGTTGCGCCCAGTTCCACCAGCTTTGCAATGGTGTACATGCCGTCAAAAGCAGCTTGAAAGCGGGGAAAGGCAAAGCGGCCATCCGTAGAGCCTGCCAGCATGACTTCGGATGATGAGGCAGCTTCCAGCATGGCCCGATCGCTACTTTTTGTGCGGGTGACGGTACATTTTTTCTTGAGGGCCATCTGTTCAATCGTTGAAGGAGCCTGGACCGGTACGGCAATGGTGCCGCGCTGGTCAGATTTAAGTTGCAGTGCAACAACCAGGCTTAAAAGCTGAATACCATCAAAGATGGCTCCGGTTTCATCCACCAGCGTAATCGCTTCCGCACTCGGCTGAAGCCAGAATCCTGCCTGGGCCTTAAGAGAGCTGACAATAGTTGAAAGTTGGGCCAATCCTTCCTGTTTTGGTTTCGGGGTAACGCCACCCTTGCCCTCGTCCACATAGGCATTCAGGGCTACCACATTACAACCAATCTCATTCAGCAGCATCGGCAGCACCTGGCTGGCCGGGGAGTAGTTAAAATCAACTATCACGGTCCAGCCAGCCTTACGGCAGCTCTCGACATTCAGGGCACGTAAATAGCCTTCACGGTAAAAATCAACAGCCTGGGGGATATCAATCAGGGCACCGGGCTCGGTATGGTGGGCACGCCGGAAATTTTCCTTAAAGAAGATTCGCTCCAGATTTTTGGTCATGTTGCTGGAGAAGTCAAGACCATCACCATCCAGAAAAATTATCTCCATTGAGGCCGGGTCATCACTGGACTGACGAAAGTGAAACCCCCCTACCTCACCAAATGTCTTCAGCTTGTAGCGAATCAACGGCAGCGAGGTCAAGGTCATGTCCCGCACGTTAACCCCGGCCGAAAGCAGTCCTCCCACAAAACAACGCTTCAGCATGCGGGAAGAACGGTTGGCATCCCGGCCACCCAGCACATAACTGCCCTTGGGCAGGGTGGTACCGTAGGCACAGCCCAGTTTTGCCACAAACTCCGGTGTCAATTCCACGTTGGAAAGGCCTTTGATAATCGCCCCCTCAAAGAGCGATTTTTTCCATTTTTCGCCCCAGATCAGGTTGGCAGTTACCGTGGAGCCAGCCTCGATCATCTTACGGGGCCAGATCTTGACATCAACCTTGATCTTGACATCATCACCGATGGAGGTGTCATCGGCCACAATCACCCCTTCATCCAGCACCGCATTCTGCCCGACACGCACGTTGGTGCAGATCACGCTGTCGGTGATCTTTGCCCCTTTCTTGACGTAGGCGTTGTCCCACAGCACACAGCGGTTCAGCTTCACGCCTGACTCAATGGTACAGTTCCGTCCGATGACTGAATCCTTGATCTGTACCTCACCACGTATCTGGGAGTTATCGCCAATCACCACGGTGCCGGACAGGCCGGCCGGTTCCTCCAGGGTTACATCAGCGCCGATCCGCAGGTCTTTACCGACAAAATCTTGTTTTTCTTCATCAATCTTCAGGTTAACCTTGCCCTTGAAGATGTCGTGGTACGCCTCGCGGTAGGAATCGGTATTGCCGATATCACGCCAGTACCCCTTGGATGAATAACCGAACAACGGGTCATTGTTTTTCAGCATCAGCGGGAAGAGATCCTGGGAAAAATCAAAATTCTCACCCTTGGGGATGTAGTTGAAGATCTCCGGTTCAAGGACATAAATGCCGGTATTGATCGTGTCGGAGATAACCTCGCCCCAGCCCGGTTTTTCCAGAAACTGGGTGATCCGCTTCTCCTTGTCCGTAATCACCACGCCAAACTGGAGCGGGTCCTTGACCGAGGTGAGGGTGATGGTGGCCATGGCGTTGTTGTCAGCATGAAAATCAAGGATCTTCTTCAGATTGAAGTCGGTCAGCAGATCGCCGGAGATTACCAGAAACCGTTCGTCCAGATATTTCTCTGCAGCCTTGACCGCCCCGGCAGTGCCCATATCCTCAATCGGGGTGACATAGGTAATCTTGACGCCGAAATCAGATCCATCCCGGAAAAATTTTTTGATAATCTCGGGCTGATGGTAAAGCAGCATCACCAGATCGGTGATGTCATGCTTCTTCAACAACTCAACGATATGCAGCATGATCGGCCGGTTAAAGAGCGGAATCATCGGTTTTGGCATGCTGCTGGTAAGGGGTTGGATGCGGGTGCCGAAGCCGCCGGCCATGATGACTGCTTTCATGTCTTAACCTCCTTTTCTACATCTCTGCTGAACGGCGCTGGGCCTTCTTGGCCAGCACCCGCTTGATTTCTTCCTTCAACTCGGTCAGGTCACCGGACTTGACTACGTAGCTGTCTGCCAGCCAGGCCGAAAAATCATCCTTGTAGCAGGAAAAGGCCGAGCAGAGGATCACCGGCATATCGTGACGTTCCTTGACAATCTTCTGCAACAGATCAATCCCGCTTTCGTTCTTCAGCTTGATATCCAGAACCGCCAGATCAAAGCCCTGCTGAGCCAATTTTTCAACGGCCTCGGCAATGGTAGCAGCCGTTTCTACAACATACCCCTCATCGGCCAGTTCTTCACTGTAGAGCAACCGGATATTCGCCTCGTCATCAACTACCAGCAGTCTGTTCATAGCTTACCTCCTTACGGGTGGGAAGTTTAATGATATACGTCACTCCTCCCTCCGGCGGCGCGATCACCACAAGGGGAATATTCTGCTTGTCCAGCATGCTGCGAGAGAGGGCCATACTCAGACCTGATCCCATTTCCCGCGTTTCACTAAAGGGTGTCAGCAGCGCCTCAAGCTCATCTTCCGAAAGCGTACGGCTGCTGTCAACAATTCGTACATCAACATGTTCACCCTCTGCCCGGTTGCTGATATCGATGCTGCCGTTCTGAAGTCCGTCAATGGTGCTCAGCAGGATATTGCGGATGCAGTAGCTTGTCTGCTTGAAGTCAATATAGACTGCCGGCAGATCTTCAGCAGCATGAAAGCAGCACTGGTAATCCTGAGCCATCGCCCGCTCCTGAACGTCCCGAAGGGCTGATTCTACCAGTTGGTTAGGGTCCCAGAAATCACAGGTGGGAAACAGCGCATCAGAGTATGTCAGTATTTCGCCCAGCACCTCTTCAAGCTGATGGGCTTCAGTCACGATAGATTCAATAAAGGTCCGTTTGGGGTCATTGTCTGGGGTGTTTTTGAGGATACTGCGTGCAAAGCCGCCAATCACCATCAGGGGATTGCGGATGGAGTGGGCAATACTGGAGGTAATACGTCCTACCAGAGCCATCTTCTCCATCCTGACCAGCTGTTCCTGCTGTTCCTGGAGACGGAGGTTGACCTGCCGCAACTTGTCCACTTTTTCCTGAAGCCGTTCGTACAGCGAAGCCCGCTCAATGGCAAAAGCCACCGGAAACGTAAAGTTCTCGATTGACTGCATATCCTGTTCGGAGATGGTACGGTGGGTGATAAAATTATCGGCAATGATTACCCCGACCCGGCGGTTACGGGCAATCAACGGCAGCACGATAAACGTATCTACTCCCAGCAACCGGGCAAACTCCATATCCACATCCTGACGATGGAAGGCATCGTTGATCAGCAGTGGTTTCCGTTCTTCCAGTGCTCGCACAATAACATGCTGCTCATCATCCAGCGGTATGGTCAGACGTTCGAGAATATCGTGGAATTTGTCACGTTCAGCATTCAGCTTGTGTTTTCGAAACACCTGGGAAAGTCCCTGCAGATCCTGATCGCCCGATTCTATCTCATGCCAGGTCTGGCCTGCTTCTTCAGCAGAGCGGGGTCCGATGGCCAGGTGCCCTTTCAGGATGTGTCGTTCCTTATCAGCCAGGAGCAGGAAGGCCCGATTCATACCAAAACCTTTGCCGGCTGTGATTGCTGTCAGGGCTACGGACAGCACTTCATCCAGATCAAGGGAGCTTTGCAGCACTGACCCCAGTTCGTGCAAAAAACGGACTTCAAGGGTTTTTGTATCAAGAAAAGCGCCAAGGGATTGAATCTGGTTCTTCTGACGGCGATAATCGGCATGCAGAATGGAAAAAATTGGAGCCAGAGGGTGGCCACTATCACGAAAACGAATCAGATCCCGCGCGAATCCTTCACATTCACAACACTTTTCCAGTATACGGCGGCTTCGGGATAAAAGGAGATCTTCATCTCCCTCACCAATATGAGGGCAGTCGCCCATGGCAATGCTGTCTCTATCCCAGCAGCATTCCCACTCTGTTGTCGAAGTAGCATCCATTAGTCAGGCTCCGGTACAAGCATATCACGGGTTGAGGCTGGGGCAAGCAGCAGAGGGATAGTCAAGCTATTCCTTTACTTCACCTTCCAGCTGGTACCCTGCGGCGTATCTACAAGTTGAATATCCCGCGCAAGCAGGTAATCCCGAATTTCATCACTGCGTCTGTAATCTTTATTTTGGCGAGCGCTTACTCTCTCTGCAAGCAATTCCTCTACCTCAGCCGGGCTAATCTTCAGCTGCTGTGTTTTAACTGCCTCCCGTGCTGCCAGCCAGTCCGCAGGCCCGGCCTGGAACAGGCCCAGCACCGAGCCAATTTCGCCCACTGCGGCTCGAAGATGTTGCAAATCCATGCGGGATTCGGCACTCTTCCCGCCCCCTTCAGCCAGAAAGCGGTTCAATGTCCGAATCGTATCAAACAGTATCCCCAATGCCTGGGCGGTATTAAAATCGTCATCCATCGCCTCTCTGAACCGGGGCAGCAGACCAGCCACTTTTTCAGTCAGCTCTGCAGCAGAAGAAACCTTTTCTGTTGCAGTTGCCGCTCCTGCCAGAGCGTCATCCAGCAGTGCAAGGGCTTCGTAGATCCTGGCAAGCCCTGCCTGGGCCTCCCGCAGGCTCTGATCCGAATAATCCAATGGCGAGCGGTAATGAGCCTGCAGAATGAAGAAACGCAAGGTTTCAGCATCAAACAGCTCCAGCACCTCGCGGATGGTAAAGAAGTTGCCCAGTGATTTACTCATCTTTTCACTGTTGATGTTTACAAAACCGTTATGCATCCAGTACTTCACAAACTGGCAGCCGTTGGCCCCTTCCGACTGGGCTATTTCGTTTTCGTGGTGCGGAAAAACCAGATCTTTACCGCCACCATGGATATCAAAGGAAGGCCCCAGAAAGCGCATACTCATGGCAGAGCATTCAATATGCCAGCCAGGCCGGCCCGTACCCCAAGGGGACTGCCACCAGGGTTCTCCCGGTTTGGATGCCTTCCAGAGTGCAAAATCCATCGGATTGCGCTTCCTCTCATCCACATCCACCCGCGCTCCGGCAAGCATATCCTCAAGATTGCGACCAGAGAGCTTCAGATAACCCGGAAAGCTCTCTACCGCAAAGTACACATCACCATCTGTCTCGTATGCATGCCCCTTGGCAATCAGTTGTTCAATGATGGCGATGATATCGCTGATATGGTCGGTGGCCTTTGGTTCAATCGTTGGCCGCAACATTCCCAACCGGTCCATATCCTCATCAAAAGCAGCGCTATAGCGGTCGGCAATGGTACGGTAATCAGTCCCTTCCTGATTGGCGCGATTGATGATTTTATCATCGATATCTGTATAATTGCGTACATAGGTAACATCATAACCGGCAAACTGCAGATAACGGTAGATCATATCAAATACGATGCCGGCCCGTGCATGGCCGATATGGCAGAAATCATAGACGGTAACACCGCAAACATACATACCGACCTTGCCAGGCACACGAGGAATAAACGGTTCTTTCTCACCAGTGAGGGTATTGTAGAGACGTAAAGCCATGAATAACTCCGATTATCGCTAATTTGAGGGTTACTTTGTCACGATTTTCGAACGAAGGCAAGAGGTCAGCTCTTGCGGAGTACTGTAACTGAATGGTACAGTGGCTCGTCAGGGGGCTTATAATGGAGAAAGTGCAGCATGAAGATCAGTTGCGATTGCTTGAACGTGGAAAGCCGGGAGAGATTCTTGAGCTCCTGCTCCGGTATTCCCAACTGCCATCCCATGATCTGCATTTTTTCAACTACTACAAAGAAGTCCCGATTGCGTCTGCTGCTGAACTGCTCTATCTCTTCGATGATACGCTGGTCTGCCGCTCCAATCCAACCCAGAGCCGCGCCATAAAAGCCAGCCATTACACGGTAGTTCGCTCCCCACAGCTCAGTCACGATATCTATGCTACCGCAGATTACTGTGGTGACACCGATGAAATAACCCTGTCTGATTTTTCCTATGTGGAGGTACTACCGGACCGGCGCACCACCTTGCGGGTAAAAATTGGCGGTTTGGTTCAGGTAGTGATGGAGGCAGGCACTACCAGCTTCATGGCCAAATTAAAAGATCTCTCCCTTGGTGGCTGTGCCCTGGAGGTACCGGATAAAGCGTTGATGGGTACCTTCACCTACTTCTATCTCACTTTTTCCTTTGATCTGAAAAGTCCCGCCGAACCGCAGAAATTGAGGATCATGTCCCGCCTGCTTCGCTTTGAAGGCAGCGAAAAGCCCTGCCGCTGTATCCTGCTTTTTGAACACGACCGCCGTAGCGAAGATCTGGTCGGCAGATATATTGCCCAACGTCAGGCTGAAATTATACGCGAGTTGAAGGATTAGACAAAACAGGGAGTACGTAGCAGAATCCTTGACCCGTCAGCCAACGAGTGGCAGAATGACCTGAAATTCTGCGCCCTCCTCCACATTACGCACCTTCATGACGCCACCATGGTTCTGGACGATACGGTTGACAATAGCCAGTCCCAGGCCGGTACCATGACGCTTGGTGGTAAAAAATGGCGTAAATATTCTCTCCAGCACATCTTCTGGAATACCTCCACCGGTGTCTGAAAACGTAATTATTGCCGTGGGACGTCCCCTTTCAGCAGCCGCAGCCAGAAAAACCCGTAATATTCCCCGCTGAGACATGGCTTCTTGTGCGTTCACAACCAGGTTGATACAGACCTGCTTGAGCTGGC
>DYNH01000103.1 GCA_020721175.1 Trichlorobacter lovleyi
TTGCAGGCTGATAAGCCTGTGCCTCCGGCCAAGCAGCCTGAAGCAGTAAAGGCCGAAGAAGCCTTTGACCCCCATAATGTTGAACAGAGGGGGAAGGTTGCAAAACCAGTAAAACGGAAAGGGGAAAAAGACTACGGAGAAGGCAGTGGCCGGATGACCCTGCTCTAAAACGAACGGTCAGAGCGTGTCCGGCCAGAGACGGGCTCCGTGGAGAACTCGGAGAATCTGTATGGTTTCCTTTTTTACGCGGTAGGCTGCTATGTACGGGGGGTGGACAATTACCAACTCCCGAGTCCCCTTGACCCGTCCCGGCCGCCCCTGATGGCGGTTTGCCAGCAGCCCCGCCACCTGGGTTTCGATCTTGTCGCCCTGTTCTATGGCAGCCACCGGATTATCTTCGGCGATGTAGTAACGATCTCGTCAAAGTCTTTCAGCGCCTGGGGAAGCCACTCAAGCCTCATGGTGCTGTCTTCCCTGCCTTGTTTGCCAGTGCCTGCCGTTTGGCGGTCCAGCGATCACGGACCGTATCATGGGGGACAAATGCGGTGTCTGGCTTGTCAGCCTCGGCCAGAGCAGCTTCCACCTGGCTACGGAACCAGCGGTCGTGCTCAAGTGCCTCTTCCTTGGGCAACCTGACCTGAAATGGAAGCCCCTTTTCGATCACCACCTGGTGGAGAAACAGGCGGATGGCATCGCTCATGGTCAGGCCGAATCGCTCAAGCAGGGTCTGTGCCTCCAGCTTGATGCTGCTGTCAATGCGTGAACGGATAACGGTTTCCGACATGATTCACCTCCTGCAATTTGTAGCTACAACGTAGCGTAAGTCGTGACATTTTTCAACCGGAATATGCCAGCATTTCACTAGGGATAGGAATTTAGCTTTTTAGAGGCTGCGACGATACCACCCGAACCGAGCGATCGTCAACGCTATTTGGGGGTATTTCAGAGAATTTTCCAGGGGAACAGTGAGTCAATCGAGGAGTTTTTGACCTGCTGACAGTCCAGCCAGCATCAACGCCTGCAACCACCGCTACCTGACCCGCTAAACAGCCCCTTTACACCGTTTTCAACACATACCATCCCTGCTGCAACGCCATGTTATCCGGCTTTACAGGTACTCCGGCTCATAGTACGCCTCTTCATATTCAATCACCTGACTATCGGCGTACTCAAGCTGCGGCTATACATCTATTGTCACCGGCGGCCGCAAGATACTGGTTTGCCTCTTCGCTCCCGGCAATCAGACCACCGTCACGATGCCTCTCCACATGGGAACGAAGGAGCCTGTCACCGTAGCCTCGTGAGCCGGAATGCACTAGTATGGCCAGAGCAGACTGGTGAAGGCCTGAGCTCCTGAATGATGCCTCATGGTGCAGATTCTTGAGTTTAAGAATCTCGACAAAATGGTTGCCAAGCCCGATGGTGCCGAAGGAAGGGTACATCTCCGGTGCAATCGCCGTGCTGTCCGGGAGATACTCGGCAATCTCCTCTTCACTCAGCGGTTCTTCAAGTCCTTTCAACTTCTTGAACCATTTTTCCGGCTTCGCCTTTGAGCTTTCGAAATCAGTTGGGCAGAGCATCATGCCGCACCCCACGTCAGAGCCGACCAGGTAGGGGTAGAAGATCCCTTCCGAGAGCATGGCCGCACCCACCGGGCCACCCTTGCCGGGGTGCAGGTCAGGAAAAGCCGCTACTTTCAGCATTCCGGGCAGCGTGGCAACCCGTTCAAGTTGCCGGATGGACTCGCCTTCAACCCAGGTTGAGGGGGTTGTGAAGAGTTGTATTTCTGCTTTTGATTCAATCATATACTATCCCTCAAGCCTTGAATCCGTTAGTGCCACCGGTTTTGCCGACCGTGTTACCCAAAGGAAATTATAAAGTTATTCGGTGACAAAGTTAAAATTGATGAATGCCAGGCGATCCAGTCGGATGACCTGCGATTCATAGCTATCTGCCGCTGTAACATCACCCCCCCAGACGGGTCAGTTTCTGCCGAAACATGCTAATACGCTGAGGTTTGGTTAGATAATCAAATTTAACCTTGAAGGCAAATTTCCTCAGTGACGCCTGATCAAGCCGCTCCATCAGGTTTGTTGTGCAGATGAAGATGCCGTCAAAAGACTCCATCTGGGTAAGAAACTCATTGACCTGGGTGACCTCCCAGTTACGCTGTGCATCACGCCGGTCGGACAGGAAGCGGCCCGCCAGTTCTTCCTTTGTCCTGTGGGGCGAAAGCATGGCGTTTGATGCGCTTTTCATCAGCTCCAGCTTGGATTCAAGGTCTTTAACTCCGCTTACTATCAGAGGACGCAAGCATGGCCTTGCACCCCTCTCCGGGCAGACTGAACTGATGCCTGCCATAGTTTTAAACTCTCCCGAAAATACGGTTTTGTCAATTTTGGGTCTTCATTTTTTATTCTTACATCTGAGCCTCTTGCAAAAGTCTGAAAATTTGTCATTCCGGCAGGGTTCAGGCCGGAATCCAGGTTCTAACTGCTTGAAATGCATGGATGCCGGATAAAACATTTCCGGCATGACAATCTTTTTGAAAGAGCCTCTGATTTATAAGAAAATAAAACGTTTCAACATTGTTTCCAAATCCATGAAGTCCGAAGACTGGTGTAAAAAAATAACGCTTAAAATTGACAAAAAAGAATTTGTGATAGAAACTTTATCAGGATTGAGGGCAATATCGGCAGTATATACTGCAAAAGGTTAAAATTTGAGCTAATCGTAGGGGCGGGTTCTAAACCCGCCCTTCACAGGAACCAGGGCAGGTTTGGAACCTGCCCCTACGCCGTGCACCAGGTAGGTTGGGTTAGGTGGGTGTATTCCGTAACCCGACATGGCCATGCTGAAGGGGAAAAGGCTGTCGATTTACTCTATGAAGCTGCTAACCCGACCTACAGAGGTTAATGAAAACTTCAATTTTATGTATATACCTGTATACGGAAGTAAAATGCGTATTTATGTCTGTAGGGGCGAAGCAAGGTTTCATCGTGCTTTGCCCCTGCTGCCACGAAAGTCAAAGGCGGGCATGTAGGGGCAAGGCATGCCTTGCCCCTATGTAAACCGCATTAAGATGCCGTTTGCAGTATAGTTACAAAAAAACAAAAAAATACTTCAAAAAGTTTGACAGTACGTGGGTGATACAGGAGGAGGTTAATATGAGCGGAAAGAACATTATGATTACAGGGGCTTCTTCCGGATTTGGAATGGCTGCTGCACGTATATTTGCTGTGACGGATAATCGGTTGATCCTGGCGGCCCGCAGAAAAGATGCCCTGCTAAAGCTAAGTGATGAACTTGTTTGCCATGTTCCGGTTCATATAGCTGTGCTTGATGTAAGGGATAACGAATCGGTCAAGGCCTGTGTTGCAGAATTACCCCTGGAATTCTCTGAAATAGACCTGCTGGTAAACAACGCTGGCCTGGCCCTGGGACTTGAACCTGCACATCAGGCGCTGCTTGAAGATTGGGAAATTATGATTGACACCAACATTAAGGGGCTAATCTACTGCACCCGCGCTGTACTGCCAGGTATGGTGGAACGTAATCGTGGACATATTATAAACATAGGCTCCACAGCAGGCGCCTGGCCCTATCCCGGGGGAAATGTCTATGGCGGTACAAAGGCGTTTGTTGAACAGTTTACACGTAACCTGCGGACAGATTTGCTGGGTACAAGGGTACGCGCCACCTGTATCGCTCCTGGTATGGCCGAGACAGAGTTTTCAAATGTACGCTTCAAAGGTGATCAGCAGATGGCAGACAAGGTATACAAGGGTACAGAACCGCTTACCGCTGAAGATATAGCTGAAATGATCAAGTGGGTCAGTGACAGGCCGGAACATGTCAATATCAATCATATTGAGTTAATGACAATTCATCAGAGCTGGAACCATTTTGCTGTGCATAGAGAATGATACGCTGTGCTGTTCACCGGAACATTTTGGCATTAAATCAGAAACGGGACAAGATTCTGAAAGATGCCGCCAGATCAGACATCAGGAATTGTCTCCGATTGAAACCCCTGCCTGCTCAAAGGTAGCCATCTCAAGCAGGATTTTTACACCTGCCTCTATTATATGCATGGCCAATGCAGCGCCGGTTCCTTCGCCAAGTCTCATGTCTAAATCCAGCACCGGTCTGCAGCCAATCCTCTCCAGCATATAGCGGTGTCCCACCTCAACTGACTGATGAGCGGCAAAGATATAGTCCCTGACAGCCCGGTTCATCTCTGTGGCAACCAGTGCGCCCGCTGTTGAAATAAAGCCATCAACTACCACCGGTATCCGGTTTGCAGCACAGCCCAATATCAACCCTGTAATTGCCGCTATTTCACAACCTCCCAGACAGGTCAGAACATCCAGAGGATTGGCCGGATCAGGCTGATTGACTGCCAGGCCCCGCCTGATTGCACCCAGCTTGATTTCCAGCGCCTGATCGCTGATCCCTGTGCCACGATGGGTAACCTTTTCAGGAGCAAGTCCGGCAATACAGGCTATGATGGCCGATGATGGTGTTGTATTTCCTATTCCCATCTCACCGGTACCGACCAGACCTATTCCTTCATCCCTGCATTCAGATGCCAGTTCAATACCAACCTTCAGGGCAGCAATACATTCTTCAACAGTCATTGCCGGCCCACTCGAAAGGTTGCGGGTACCGCGGGCCACCTTTCTGTGCAGCAGTCCGGGACAATTCCCAAAATCATAATCCACACCCACATCCACCACCCTTACCTCTATGCCTGAATGGCGTGCAAGGACATTTATACCGGCGCCGCCTTTGAGGATATTGAAAACCATTTGAGGGGTCACCTCTTTGGGAAAGGCCGAAACCCCCTCTTCAACCACCCCGTGATCTCCGGCAAAGGTAAAAATTACTTTTTTGGAAAGATTCGGGTTCTGTTTGCCGCTAATGGCCACCACCTTCCCTGCAAACTCCTCAAGCATTCCAAGAGAGCCGAGCGGCTTGGTTTTCTTGTCCAGTCTGATCTTTGTCTGCCTGAAGAGTTCTGGTTCCAGATGTCTGATACTTGAAAGGGTTGCATCAACTGTGCTGTCAGATGTAAGAAAGATTTTTTCAGAATGATTGCCTGTTAAAAGGTTATCCATATACCCCCCATTATTTTCAAAAGCCGGTTGCAACATCTACTGCATCCTAGCGGTAACAAGATGCATGTAATTTCAACTTTATGCAATCAAGAGCTGACAGAAATACAATATTCGTATTCACAATTAGACAAAATTGAGTCATAGTCTATGTATGGAACGAACAATTACCCCTGAAAAACTAGAAGATGACCAGCAGTTTGACGCCACACTCCGTCCCCGATGTCTGACAGACTATATCGGCCAGGAAAAGATAAAGAACAACATGGGTTTATTCATTGAAGCTGCCAAAGGCCGGAATGAGTCCCTGGACCATGTGCTGCTATACGGCCCCCCAGGTCTGGGCAAGACAACACTTGCAAATATCATAGCATCTGAGATGGGTGTTAATATCAAATCCACATCCGGGCCGGTTATTGAACGTCCGGGGGACCTGGCAGCAATACTCACAAACCTTCAGTCCAAGGATGTCCTGTTTATTGATGAAATCCACCGCCTGTCTCACATTGTGGAAGAGATCCTCTATCCGGCCATGGAAGACTTTCAACTGGACATTATAATCGGTCAGGGGCCAAGCGCCCGCAGCATAAAACTGGACCTGCCCCGTTTTACCCTGGTTGGTGCAACTACCCGTGCAGGGTTGCTGTCATCACCGTTACGGGATCGCTTTGGCGTGATTTCAAGGCTTGAATTCTACACACACAATGAACTGGCCATCATCGCCACCCGTTCAGCACGTATACTTGGTATGGGAATAGATGCAGAGGGAGCAATGGAGCTGGCGAGCCGCAGTCGTGGCACCCCCAGGATTGCCAACCGACTGCTCAGGCGGGTACGGGACTTCGCCCAGGTAAGGGCCAATGGCAGCATTACCCGTAAGGTGGTACAGGATACCCTGAAGTTGCTGGAGATTGATGAAATGGGATTTGACCAGATGGATCGCCTGATCCTGACAACCATCATTGACAAATTTGGTGGAGGGCCTGTTGGGCTTGATACCATCAGCGCTGCAATCAGTGAGGAAAGCGACACGATTGAAGATGTCTATGAGCCGTATCTGATCCAGAACGGTTTTCTTAACCGGACTCCACGTGGAAGAGTAGCTACTCCTGCTGCATATCGCCATTTTGGCAGGGTGGTACCTGAACTGCCCCAGGCATCTCTGTTCTGATGCTCCAGCAGGCACTTGATCTGCCGATAACTTCACGTTACGGCTTTAAAACATTTATTTCATGTTCGGGTAATCTCAACGCACTTGAATTCAGCCGAAGGCTGGCTGTCCCCGACGCCAGGGAAAAGCTCCTCTATCTATACGGACCGTCAGGCTCTGGAAAGACCCATCTGCTGCATGCAATCGGACAGCAGTTGTCTGAAGCAGATTACCGTGTACTATCCTGTTGTAACCTGATAATGCCGCTTGAGGGCAATAACGGCATCCTGTTGATTGATGACCTGGAAAAACTGCCTGACAGTCCGGAACTCCGAAACGGCATCTGGGAAGCATTCAACCAGTATTATAACAGCGGGAAGCCGATCGCAATGGCAGGGCGTCTTCCTCCCAAAGAACTTCCTAACATTGATGACCACCTGATTTCGCGTCTGCTTTGGGGACTGGTAGCTTATCTGGATGTTTCTGATGACAATTCCCGCAGGATGCTGATAGCAAAACTTGCCCAGGACCGACAGGTAATTTTGCCTGATGATGTTGCAAACTGGCTGCTGACTGTAGTGCCGCGTGACACAGGATCATTAGTTGATATTTGCGACCGTCTCTACCGTGAAGCGCTGCAGCGCAAGTGCAGAATCACCATCTGTCTGGCAAGGGATGTGTTACATAATTTGAACCGATAGAGACTCTAATCAAATGGGTCATTTTGGTGGCAGGCAATTATTGATGACATTTTAAAAGCCCCATCAATGCTAAAGTCAGCCTTTTTAATGTTCATTGTCTGGCTGAGCTGTACTTGGTTTTACCCACTTCATTCATCACAAGCAGGCATTACTGGGCTATAAAAACAGCTTAAACGCTTTTTAATCGTATCAAGGAGTTTACAACTTGGAATCGGTCTTAAAATGAAATCCCCAGAAGAGATAGAACTTGCAAAAAAACGCCAGGAACTGGCAGAACTGCTGGAAGAGCAGTCCCTGATAGAACGGGAACTTGCAGCCATAAAAGCCGAAATCCGGATATTTGAGCGTTCATATGAACAGATGCTGGGTGGAAGGATTAGTGAACTGGAACAGCTTGAATGGCAGATTAGTGGTCTTACCGGCTCCAGTGAAAATGACGAGGAATATCATAAATATTTTCATACCACAGAACAGGAGAGCATAAAGGGTTCCTATATCAGGACAACCCTTTTGGACGATGACCCTGATACCACCTCTGTTCTTGAGGAAAAAAGCCTTAAGTCGCTATATCGTGAAGTAGCAAAATCTATTCATCCGGATCTGGCCAGTGACGAACATGAACGATTCAGACGTCAGGAACTGATGGCCATTGCAAATCTGGCCTACCATGAAGGGGATCGTATCCGTCTGCACAAGATATTAAAGGAATGGAGACTTGGACCTGTATCATCCAAGGGACTGGATATCGGCACTGAACTTATCCGTTTGATCCGCCAGATTCATCAGACGCGCCAGAATATCAAAGACCTGAACAGGCGGATTGAAGAGCTGAGACATTCAGATATATACCGTTTCAGGCAAAGGGTAGACGACGGTCTGATGGACGGTATTGATCTACTGGCAGAGATGGCAGCAACAGTGGATCTTGATATTGCAAAGGCCAGGAAAAGGCTGGCTCTTTTAAGGGGAGAGGTGGAACCCGCTGAAGAACGCCATACAGTACATCTGGAATCAAGAATTGTTCGTTTTCCATCCGAAAGGTCATTCGGGAATCTCTATATCAGGGCAATCAAATCCGTTGATTATCGTGACTGGCAAAAACTTGGCGCAGCCTGCGGTGCCCGTGAAATCCCTCTCAACAAGGCACTGAGGCTTGATTTAAGGGGAGGTAGTGAAGACTGCATGGCGTTCCTTGAACTGTTGCAGCCAGATGATCTGCAAGCGCTTTTCCTTTATGATATAGGCAATGAGGCCCTGGAAAAAATCGGCCATTTGTCAGGCTTGCAGGAGCTGTACCTGTCAAACACATCAGTATCAGACAACGGACTTACAAATCTGAACTGCCTGGTAGGCCTTAAAAGACTGTATCTCTACCACACAGACATCACAGACAATGGACTGCCCAATCTATACCCGCTTACCTGGCTGCGCTGGCTGACCTTCAGCGGCACTAAAGTTACAGAAAAAGGGTTGGGTGAATTGCGTGCTGTTTTACCTGACTGCAAAGTGATTACCTTCAAATGGCGATATGAATAAAAAAGCCTCTTCGTTCTTCGATGCTCGGAATTTAGTCAATCATATCAGAAGTTTATGTTTTATCAGAAGAATTCACTACAACTGCGCTTTTCCGTTACTGATACCCGACAGCCTACACGGAAAAGACATTTGGCTTAAGCTGTACAAGAAATTCTTCACAGGGTACGCACAAAATACCGTCCAGTAACAGGCGATCCTTACCGCGATAGACAAACCAGCGGCTGCTTTCAGGAAAATCATCCCCAAACTTCTTAAGCCCACGCAGGTCT
>DYNH01000104.1:0-5703 GCA_020721175.1 Trichlorobacter lovleyi
TAGATTTTTCAAGTTTGCTCAGAAATTGTAAAGACTCAAGTTGTAAGAGACTAACATGATCTCATAAAACGGAGGTTTTATATGCCTGCTGACTTTTCATTATTTACAGGTGTGATGGCCCGCTTTATCGAGGGTATGCGGGCTTTTCGACAACAGGAGTACCGTGGTGAGCGGGATCAGATGATGCACCTGCAGAAGGGTCAAAAACCGGAAATACTCCTGATTGGCTGCAGCGATTCCAGGATTGATTTCAGCCTGATGGCCGGCGTCAATCCGGGAGAGGTTTTTATGGTGCGCAATATAGCAAATCTGGTGCCCCCCTACGCCTACGGCAGTGGTGTGGGACAGGGGGTACGCGCAGCCATAGAATACGGAGTTAAAATTCTGCAGATATCACATATCGTTGTCTTTGGTCATGCAAACTGCGGCGGCATCAGGGCCGCCATAGATACTGCTGCCGGTAATGCACCGGAATCAGATTTCATCGGTTCATGGCTCTCACTTGTCAAAAATGCCTGCATTCAAGAAGTTGCCGATAGCAACGGCAAGGTTCACAGGCTTCCGATTGAAATGCTCAAAGAGTACAGTTATCTGGTAGAACGCTCATCTGTGCTTAATTCGCTTGAAAACCTTCGCGGTTATCCCTGGGTTGCAGAACGGGTTACAGCCGGCACTCTTGCGCTTCACGGCTGGTGGTTTGATCTCCAGACCGGAGATCTATGGGGCACTGCTCCTAATGGCAGTGAGTTTATGCCGCTTGATTTTGACTGATGCAGACCGCTGCAGGTACCGGCCCTAAACGACCGGAAGGGATTGATTACTGGCTGAATGAAAAACCACCGCTGTCTATAACCATTATGGCGGCATTGCAACATCTGGCGTTTCTTGGTGCCATTATGACGCTACCGGTGTTGCTGGCTAATCAGGCAGGTCTGGATGATGAAGGGGCAGCCGGACTGGTCTCCCTTACAATGGTCGGTGCCGGATGCGGCGTTATTCTGCAGGCGCTCAATCGCCACGGGGTAGGTATAGGACTCTTCAGTCCGATGCACACATCCGCTGTGGCCTTTCCTGCATCGCTCGCTGCTGTCAAACTGGGGGGTCTTGACCTTGCTTTTGGCATGATGCTGGTTGCCTCATCAATCCAGCTTATCATGTCCAGAATACTTTCAAGACTTCGCTCCCTTTTTCCTGTTGAAATTGCCGGGCTGATAGTCCTGATACTGGGGATTGGGCTGGGATTGATCGGTCTGCGGGCCTTCCTTGCCTTAGACACACCATTTGAAGGGAAAATTCTTACTTTCCAGACCGGTTTTCTTACCATAACAGTCATTATTTTATGCAATATCTGGGGCCGCGGAAGGCTACGCTCCTTTTCCGTATTTATCGGACTGCTGGCAGGACAGGCCTTTGCCGTGTCTACCGGAGTGGTCAACAAGTCTCTGGTTGAAGACATCTTTCAGGTCCCACTTTTTGCTGTCCCGCCAATAGCACAATTCGGCTGGGAATTCAGGTGGGAGATGGTACCGGGATTTATGATAGTAGGGTTAGCCCTTTCGTTTAACTGCTTTGGTGTGCTTACCGTTGCACAACGTGCCAACGATGCTACCTGGAAGCGCCCGGATATTCCCGGTATCAGTCGGGGACTTCTGGCAGAAGGACTAACCAATACAATCTGCTCGTTAATCAACGGTGTTGCCCAGACCGCTAGCGGTGGTGCAATAGGCCTTGCACAGGCCAGCGGCGTCACCAGCCGTATTGTTGCATTTGTAATGGGTAGCCTGTTTATTACGATGGCCTTTTTCCCCCCTTTTGCCGCATTCTGGATATCCCTTTCAATGCCGGTTATCGGAGCTGTACTGATGTTTGTTGCATCATTCATTATAGTGGGAGGGATCAAGATCATCACTTCCCGCCTGCTGGACACGCGAAAGATCGTCATGATCGGTCTGTCCCTGATCGCAGCAATAGGCCATGATTCTGTAATGATGAGCCACTTTGGCAGACCTGAAGGAACAGTACTTTCGCCACTTGCAAATACAATAACTGTGGCGCTGCTGGTGGCTGTGGGACTTAACGCCCTCTTCCGGCTGAATGTCCACCAGTCGGTCACCAGAACCATCCTGCTGACTGAAGATTGGCATAAATCAGCAACCGAACTGTTATGGCATCTGGGACACCAGTGGGGCGCGCGTCCCGAGATAATACGACGCCTTGAGCACGCAATTTGCGAACTGCTGGACGCTCTCTACGGCTATAACCTGTCTGCAATTCCGGAAGTGGAGCTGAAGGCTGTTTTCGACGAATACCGCTGCCAGGTGTATCTGACATATCAGGGACAGCCGCTACCCATCCCTGAAACACGCCCGGAACCGGATGATCTGCTGCACAACCAGGAGGGGTTTCTGGCACTGGCGGGATTTCTGATACGCAGGCAAACTGACGGGATCAGGGTAGAAACCAAAAACAGTACCTGCGTGGTAACAATGACATTTGATGACTGGTAGGCAAAAATATTCCGTTTATGGTGTAACCAGCTTACCACAAACGGAATATCAGGTGGTTGCAGAACATATTGCAGTTTACCCTTAGCTGTGACTTGTCGAACAGTTAAAGGGCAAAACAGGACTTTTTTAAAGACATCCTATTTCCAATGCTCTATCTCTGAAGAAATTTTAAGCAAGCCAAACTCCTGCCCTGCCTCTAGCAAAAAGAATATCCCAAATAACAACAGCATGGCAATACCAAGCAGTTTTTGAACCGGAGTCTTTGCCTTGCGGATAGCAATAATACTTGGCAGGATGCCAAACAGGGTCACAATGCCAAAACCACCGGCAAAATCTATCGCCTTTAAAAACATATCAGGATACACAAGCGCTATCAGCAGGGGAGGCCCAAAGGCCAGAGCGCGACTGAGTACCGGATTAACCTTGCCAGAATAATGACTGGTAAGGTCATCCATAAAGCCTATCAACCCCATTCCGTTGGCAAGGTATGCTGTAGTAATGGCCACCATGGCAAAAAAACCTGCCAAAAGCAGAAAGGTCTGTGAATTGATAGCATGGGCCAGCGGAATAGTGGCAGGAAGATTGTGAATAAAGGCATTAATCAACCCTATAGGACTGTTATCCAGCGGCAGAACGCCTATACCCACCATCAGCCAGGTAGCGTTCATAATAAAACCAAGCGTCATGCCGACCAGCATGGTACGACCAATCATCTTCTGATCCCATTTAAGGTTTTCACAGATAGCAGGTATGATGTTGTGGAAATGAAAGGCAGTAACAAGGATAGGAATACCGCAGACAAAAAGAGGCCAATTTATATGTAGTAAATTTTGAGCCTTGACATGACTGCCAGCCATACCGGCTATAACAAAGAAAACAGCGCATTTTACCATCACCAGAAGCGCCACATATTTCATTATCTGATCAATACTGGCAAGAGAGATGATGGCTGTTATTGCAAAGAAGGCGAGCATTATCCAGATCGGCTTGATCGGCAAATGAAAAAGATTGTCAATTATGGAAGTAATACCAGTAAGGTAGGCGGTTAAAAGTCCGTAAAGGATAATCAGGTTCGCTGCCACTGCCACCCATTTTCCGGCAGTGCCCAGATAGGTCTGGTACAGACTGGGATAATTAAACGTAGCTTCCTGACGTTCTACTGCCTCTGTACCAAGAATAATTGCAGAATAATACATTGCGGTACTGGTAACAAACAATCCTATCAAGGATGGAAAAAAACCTGCCAGGCCGGTATTGATTGGCAAGGCTAGGATACCGGCACCTATCAGGTTACCCACAATAAGAAATCCAATGGATATAATCTGAAACACTGACGGCCTGTTTTCCATAAAAACTCCTTTAAGTACCGGCGCAAGCACAGCAGAACCGGAATACCCTGATTTATCGTTGCAAATCATCAGTCAGCAGGATTACCCGCTGTTCAGTCGGATTAGATATCCTTCTGTTTTTTTTCAGATACTCCATGAATGCGTCACTGTCAATAATGCCTGTGTCGCTACGGAAACCGGTTGCCCTTTTGATAATGCCAAAGCCGTCTCCACCGCCTGCAACAAAGGTGTTTACCACTGCACGGTAGACCTTTTCCGGTTTTATTGGCTGATATTTGCCGTTTTGATCCCTGATGGCAAGGGCGGTTATCCGTTTTCCGGCAGGGGCCGAAGTAGACACCGTCATGACAGCATTTGCAAGATATGGCATGGCCTTTGATTGCAGACCAAATTTGTTTATCAGAAAGTCAACATGATTCTCAAGGGACTGTTTAAGTTCTGCGCCGGTTAAATCCACAAGTGTCAGAGAATTGGCAAAGGGCAGTATCTCCATAATATCTCCAACCGATATATTGCCGGCAGCAAGCCCCCTGCGCAGCCCACCATAGTTAAGCAGCGCTATCTGCACGCCAGGCGCTGCAGCAAGCATGGAATCGGCCACAAGTGGCCCTGGGCCGCTGTTAAATCCTACCGGCAGTTCATCAGCAGCTATTGCCACAATATTATTACGATACTTTTTTAACTGGTCAGAATATACAGCCAAATCTTCCACAACAGCAGGATCCTCGGAAGTAATCCTGGCTATCCCTGAATCATTTACAGCCGCTACAATCCTCTGGTAATCAGGGGTATCGGGCAGAACAGCAACCCCGTTGCGTACAAACCTGCCTCCTACAGGTATTACCGGTTCACCTTTAAAACTGTCTATCACACCTTCATTATCAAATGTCACCTGAATCCTGCCAAGCATCTGCCCCCATTTCCATGCCTGCAACACCAGTACACGCCTGCCGTCCTTGCCCTTAATCTCAGTTGGGTAATCTCCTTCAGGTAACAAGCCGATCAATGATAACTGCTTGGGATCGCCCAGCAGGCTATGGCTGTGGCCGCCTACAATAATGTCAACACCTGCCACCCGGGCCGCAAGGGCCTTGTCCTGCTGATAACCCAGGTGTGAAAGCAGAATGATCCGGTTGATCCCCTGTGAGGTCAATGCAGCAACCTGCTCTCTTGTACTCCTGACGGCATCCAAAAAACGGGCCTTGCCCACATTCATGCTTGTATCTGCTGTGGTCTCGGTTGTTACACCAATAATTGCAATCTTCTCACCCTGTACCTCTTTAACAAGATATGGCTTTACCAGTGGCGCTATGGCCGGTTCGGCGCTGAAATCAATATTTGCGGAAAGCCAGGGGAATCTGCTGCTGCTAATCCATCCGGGGATAGGTGCTGTACCACGATCAAATTCATGGTTGCCAAAGGTCATGGCATCTACCTTCAGTGCATTCAGTAAATCAAACTCCGCTGAGCCGTTAAAAAGGGTGAAATATAAAGTTCCCTGTACAGCGTCACCAGCGTGGAGCAGAAGCAGGGCAGGCTCTTCTGCACGCATCTGATCTACCGTTGTCTTAAGCCTCGCAAAACCGCCAAGATCAGTCCTGATTCTGGCATCACCAACTGTCAGGTTCACCGGTACAGGCTCCAGGTGGGAATGTGTATCATTAAGATGCAGCAGCGTATGTCTGACCCGCGGGCTACTGCATGCATTAAGCAGTACCAGCAGTGCCAACAGGGGCAGAAGACTGATTTTGTACATTTAAATTAGTCCTTTTATTAATTACAGGGAGGCATTTGCCCCCTGTAATCATCTATTTTTTCTTTGCTGTGTCCTTTACATCAATGGAGAC
>DYNH01000104.1:5803-8695 GCA_020721175.1 Trichlorobacter lovleyi
TCAAAAACTTGAAAAATCTTCAAATATACCGTTTAACATCTGATCTTCAGACCCCCCCTTGTCTCTGTCTCAATCGAAAAATCCTTAAGGCAAGAACTGCTAATCCTCAAGTTTTACTAAATCAAAAGCAAAAATCCAACCTGAATCTGGATCTGAATCCGGCATATCACTCTAAATTGCAAGCCCCCTAGCGCAGATATACAGGCATCAGAGTAAAACTGCCATCAATACGATCAGGTACGTCACGCAGCTTCTGACTTTTCCATTCTGATTTACTCCATACAAACGGAGAACCGTTAACAGTTGGTGTGCCAAAAAGCATCCAGATTCCGGTATGCATGGAACTGACATCAAGTACACCTGAAAGCCCCATAAAGCTGCGGGCCATGGATGCAGAGGCCACTTTTGAATCAATTGAACCATCCGGGATTGTCTTGGGATAGGATGTCTCTCCATAGCCAAGATCCCATCTGCCAAAGATGGAGAGCGGGTTGGCTGAATCCGTGTAGGTAATTACAGATTTTGCATCTTCAATTCCTGCAACATCTGGCAGAAACTGTTTAAACTGCCTCCGCCTTGCAGGACGGTTATCAGTTGATTCCAGGTCTTCAGCCACCTGATAGGATGCAGGATAGTTAATACCCATCAGATAATCCCTGTTTACCATCTCAGAGTCATAGTCAGCCCGGCAGACCCCGCCATCCAGTGATTTTGTGGTTACCTTGTAATCGCCACCTGTGGAGCGGTAGTATACAAAGCAGCGGTAAGACATCTCAACCAGTCCTGTTTCGTTGTTTTTGGCATCTATCAGCATGTAACCGTTAAGATAGGTGCCGGTATTATCCAGTGATATATAGTTGAAGAAATCAGAGATTGAGGAAGAGAACTGTTCCGCCAGTGCAGCCCTCCAGAAAATCCAGAGACCATCAGGATTAGTCTGGCTTTTAGACATCCGGTGGGTTGTTTCATTAAAAATCAGTCCCTTGTTGTTATAGCCAAAATCTGTGCCAGAGCCTATCAACCCCGGAGTTGATGCATTCATTGTCACCATATCGCTGTTTACAACCAGGGTTTGGGTCATGGACTGGGCGAGAAACCCCTGCCAGGTGTTGTGAGTCAGGATTACATCGCTACCGGTACGTTTGAGAAAGGCCGAGCATTTGTCAAGATGATCACCTTGTTTGACTCCGCTGGCTGTCAGTTCCAGAGAGAACGAAATGACATCCATCAGGTCGTTCTCGGCATTCAGATAATATACGTCCATAAAGGTCAGTCCGGATGTTTCATATCCCAGAACCAGCTCTGAAGGCTTGAGATAATTGTTGTCAGGAAGCCAGGAACCAGAAAAATCAAGCTCTGCGGGACTGTTAAGGTTTGCCCCGTGGTAGATTCCAAGCATTCTGAATAACAGACGTTTAAGTTTCCATGAGACGTTGATTTCGGTTGCAGGGTTTTTAAGATAGAGGATAAAGCTGTTGTAATTTGAGTTTAAAAAAGATGCTGCCTTTTCCAGTTCAGATTTGGTAGGTCCAAGCTGTTTGGGAAAGTTATGTAAAGGGTCAAGCAGATAGGCGTGATCCCATGAGTTGTCTCGTGCTGAGATGATTTTTTTACCCTGCAACTTGCCTTGCACAAAGCCGGCCCTGTATTCTGCCTTCAGATCATTGGCATCCTTTGAGACAATCGTCATATTCAGGATGTTGTTACGGGTTTCAATAACGCCAGTTGCACTGGTATCAATGGAATAACTGGAAAGTGTACTGTTTGCTGGGTCACTGCTGTCACTTGAACAGGCATACAATAGCAGAGTATAGCCTAACAGACAGATTAACATCCTTAAAATTCTTGACATCTTAAACCTCCTCTGGGATTTATTTGAAGCATCAAAAGGCAGATGTTCTACAACCGGCTTGATATTTCCGTTTTATATTCTGTTCGTGGTGAGCTGCTCGAACCACAAATGGAATATTTTTGAAACAGGCCCTTACGAATATTCAGAATAACAAAAAAGATCGTCTTGTCAATTAAGCATGGTTCACATGTTGAAGTGCTGGAGCCGGAGTGGTTGCGGGAAAAACGAATTCATGAAATAAATCAGAGCCAAAATAATTATGTGAAATAGCTTGAGGGATTAACTATGCCCACCATCTACGACAATATAGAAAACCAGTTCCTGCAGGGGCTATCTTACTCCTTGCAGGATGCCACTAGTGCTGATTTCTGTGTCGGTTACTTTAATCTCCGTGGTTGGCGTGGTGTTGCTGATTATGTGGATAGGTGGGAAGTTGGCGAAGATAGCTGCTGCCGCCTGCTGATCGGTATGCAGAAGATGCCGCTGGATATGGTCAAGGCCGGTTATGCCAAGTCTGGCCCCGGTATGATGGATAATGCGACTGCCAGCCGAATCAAGAAACAACTGGCGCAAGAGTTCCGTGATCAGCTTGTTATCGGCGCACCGACCGAAGAAGATGAGAAGGCGCTTCGTAAACTCCTGCATCAGATTATTGATAAAAATGTTTCTGTAGGGGCGAGGCATGCCTCGCCCCTACAGAAACCACCAGGTGTTCCTAAACGTTCATTAAGCGCAATTGTTGGTTCATATAAATCGGCTGTTTCCAGAGAGATCAATCATCTACGGAAAATGGCAGGCATCACAATTTGGCAACGCAATTATTATGACCATATCATTCGTAAAGATACTGTATTGAATGCAATTAGACGTTATATCCATTACAATCCACTTCTGTGGCAATTTGATTCTGACAATATACCCTGTAGGGGCGAGGCATGCCTCGCCCCTACAACACCAACGTTTTCATGCCTCGCCCCTACATTATTGCAACACTACGGTTTCACCGACGAAGAACTCGACTTCATCATCAACTACGACAT
>DYNH01000105.1 GCA_020721175.1 Trichlorobacter lovleyi
CCTTTAAAAAAGCTGTGCCTGGAATTATTGAACAGTTAAAGAAATAATCATATTTGATGCGTTCGCAAAAGCTCAAAAATCATCTGTTTTTAGCCTCGCAACATACTGATATTACTGAAGCTCAAAAACTCAAAATCGAGAATTTGCGAGGGCATCATATTTCACTTGAAGGGGTTGTTCAAATGGCCATAGCCAACAAGATTGCCGGTTATATCTCACGCTCATCATGGATTCGCAAGATGTTTGAAGAAGGGGAAAGGCTTTGTCAGGAATTTGGAGCTGATAATATTTATGATTTTACCCTCGGTAATCCTGAAACAGAGCCTCCGGTTGAGTTCCATGAAGAATTGCGCAGATTGGCAAATAATCCGCTTCCAGGTATGCATCGCTATATGAATAACGCCGGCTATCCTGAAACCCGCGCTGCTGTGGCCGAAAAGCTCTCTGCAGATTCCGGCCTTGAAGTCTCTGCAAGGCATGTCATTATGACTTGTGGCGCCGGCGGGGCGTTGAATGTGGTCTTGAAGACCATTCTTAACCCTGGTGAGGAAGTTATTATTCTTACCCCTTATTTTGTTGAGTACAAATTTTATATTGATAACCATGGTGGTGTGCCGGTTGAAGTCTGGACCAACAGGGATAATTTCAGATTGGATCTGCCTGCAATTGAGGCTGCTATTACAAGCAAAACACGGGCCATAATAATCAATTCCCCCAATAATCCAACAGGGGTAATCTATAAGACCGAAGAACTTGCCATGTTAGGTCAACTGGTTAGCCAGGCCCAGGCAAGGACCGGCCATCAGGTCTATGTGATTTCTGATGAGCCATATGCACGGATATCCTTTGATAACAATCAGGTACCTAATATCTTTCCACTTGTTGAATCCAGTATTATCGTTACCTCCCACAGCAAGGATCTTGCCCTGCCTGGCGAGCGGATCGGGTATCTGGCAGCAAATCCCCGCATGTCAACAGTAATGCAGTTTATTGAAGGTGCTGTATTTTGCAATCGTACCCTGGGGTTTGTAAATGCACCAGCCCTTATGCAAAGACTTGTAACCGGATTACAGAATACCTCTGTAGATAGCGCCCTGTATCAGAAAAAACGGGATATACTTTATGACAGCCTGAATAGTCTGGGTTTCAGAATGGTAAAGCCTGATGGCGCCTTTTATCTGTTTCCAAAATCTCCACTTGCCGATGATATAGAATTTGTGAAGCTTGCCCAGAAACAGCATCTTTTGCTTGTACCTGGTTCCGGTTTTGGTGCATCGGGTTATTTCAGGATTGCTTACTGTGTCAGCATGGACAAGATTGAGCGCAGCCTGCCAGCCTGGGAGCGGCTTGCTGCCCAGATTGGACTCTGAAACTGTTCAGAAAAAATCCTGGTCATCTTCCTGCTGTAACAGTACCAGCTCTTTTGCAATAACATCATCAGTCAGGTCCGTGACTTGTCTGAGTTCTTTGATCAGGGCCTCTAAGGTTTTTAAATCAGTAGTGCTGGAGCTGGTTTCCAGTTGACTTGCTGTTGTCTTGATTGCAGAAGCACCTACTGAGGCGGCAGTTCCTTTAAGTGCATGTACATGTTCTGCAATCCCTTTCAGATTACCTTCCAGAAGTAGCTGTTCTATTGCTTTCAGGTGGGCTGCCGCTTGTTCTCTGAAGATGGCCAGGAGTTCTGGTAACATGTATCCAAATCCAGCATCTTTAAAATTGGTACGTAAATAATCCTGGTCAAGAAATACTTTTTGCATATTAAGGTCTTCCATCTGTTGCCTCTAATCGCGGTAGCGTCTTGTTAATTCATCGTAGGCATCAATACGGCGATCCCTCAAAAACGGCCAGATTCGGCGCACCTTTTCACTTCTATCAAGGTCAATTTTAGCGGCAACAATCTCTTCCTGATCTGTGCTGCCACTTACCAGCATTTCACCTTGTGGGCCGGCGATAAAGCTGCTGCCCCAGAAGCATATCCCCGATGCGCCGGGGGTATCCGACATCTCAAATCCTACCCTGTTAACGGCAAGTACCGGCAGACCATTGGCTACTGCGTGCCCACGCTGCACTATCTCCCATGCCTCAAGCTGACGTTTACGCTCAGTAACATCATCCGACATGTCCCAGCCGATGGCAGTAGGATAGATTAGCATATCAGCGCCTGCAAGGGCCATAAGACGGGCTGCCTCCGGATACCACTGATCCCAGCAGACCAGAATACCCAGTTTTCCGATAGATGTCCGGACAGGCGTAAAGCCGAGATCTCCTGGCGTGAAATAGAATTTTTCATAGAATCCCGGGTCGTCAGGGATATGCATCTTGCGGTAAACCCCTGCGATGCTTCCGTCCTGTTCAAAAACAACGGCCGTATTGTGGTAAATTCCTGGAGCCCTGCGCTCAAAAAGCGATGTTACCAGCACAATATGCAGCTCTTTAGCCAAAGTTCCAAAAAAATCTGTAGAGGTGCCTGGGATCGGTTCGGCCAAATCAAAAACTTCAGTCATTTCTGACTGACAGAAATAAAGGCCGCAATGCAACTCCTGCAATACAACAAGTTTTGCACCTTCATTTGCAGCCTTTTTAGCCATCCCGGCTGTCTTTGCCATATTTGCTTCACGGTTACAGCTACATGATTGCTGAATCAGTGACACATTAAGTGGTCTCATTGCATAACCCCTTTTGGCAGTTGCATGGTAACACAGTGAAGTGAACCATGTTGCTCTATTAGAGGAAGGCAGTTAATGCCTATAATCTCACGGTTCGGAAATGCCAGGGATATTACGGCAAGGGCTGTTTCATCGGCTGGATCGCAATATGATGGAACAAGTACCGCATTATTTATAATCAGGTAGTTGGCGTAACTGGCAGGCAGACGGCTCCCATTGTTATCTGTAACTGCAGCAGGCCAGGGAAGCTCCAGCAGGCGGTAAGGCAAACCTTCAGCAGTGGTAAAATCCATTAATTCCCGCTTCATTTTTTTTAATGATTCGTAATGGCAGTCGGCAGGATCGTTACAGGCAACATAAATGATGGTGTTATCTGGGCAGAATCTGGCCAGGGTGTCAATGTGTGAATCTGTGTCATCACCCTCCAGGTGTCCGTGATCAAGCCATAGTAAACGTTTGGCTCCAAAGAGGGACTGTAGCTGGTTGCTGATTTTGTTGCGGTCTAGTTGGGGATTTCGTTTGGGCGAAAGCAGGCATTGGCTGGTTGTCATAATAGTACCTGCACCATCGTTTTCAATGCTTCCACCTTCAAGCACAAGATTTACTGTTTTTAAATCGGGCAAGAATACCCCTTGCTGTTTCAGATTGCGGTTAACCTGGTTATCAAGATCTGCTGCAAATTTAAGACCCCATCCGTTAAAACTGAAATCTAGCAGTAATAACTGTTTGTTTGCCTCTATGGTAACAGGGCCGTAATCTCTGGTCCAGGTATCATTGGTTGCAATTTTGCAGATGACGATTTTTGAAAGATCGATGCTGGCGCTCGAAAGCTGGGGCAAGACGTTATCAGGGGCAGGGGTTATCAGCAGCACCTTTTCGAAGCGGGTGATCTGTCTGATTAATTCAATATAAAAGGCCGTAACCTGCTCCAGGTTATTCAGCCAGTCTGTGTTTGAATGGGGCCATGCCAGCAGAATTCCGTCCTGTTGTTCCCATTCGGCTGGTAATCGTATCTCTTTCAAAGGCCCTTGTCCTTTCATTTTCCAGCTCCAATGCGCCACTGAAAAAACAACGCAGAGTGACGTGTGGCGTTTTAACTAATCTGGTTGAAGTATAGCCATCAGCATTATTTACTACAAGCTTCTTTAATCTTGCCTTGTGCTTCTGTTTGGTTTAGAAAAATTGCCTGTCCATCAAAAAATTTGGAGCTATTGATATGCAACAGAGTATTTCAGTTAAAGCCCCTGCCAAGATAAATTACCTTCTAGATGTTTTGTCCAAACGTCCTGATGGTTACCATGAATTGCGTATGATTATGCAGCGGGTCAATCTTTGCGATGAGATAATAATCAAGTCAAGCGATATTCCAGGCATCAGACTTACTTGTAAGGGTAGTAAATATGCGCCTGACGGAGAAAAAAATATCGCATGGAGAGCTGCAAGGGCATTGTCAGATTTTTATGCCGACAGATCGGGTGTTGATATTTTTATCAAAAAAAATATCCCTGTGGCTGCCGGTCTTGGTGGTGGCAGCAGTGACTGTGCCGCTGTACTCCTGGGACTCAACAAACTTTTCGATATCGGTTTGTCCCGTACACAGCTTATGAATATTGGCGTAACGCTTGGTGCTGATGTCCCTTTTTTTGTATTTGAGAATACTGCCATTGCGGAAGGTATCGGTGAAAAACTGACAGCCATGGCGCCGCTTCCTGATGCATGGGTGCTGCTGGTTAATCCAAATCTGCCAGTGTCTACTGCCTGGGTATATAAAAATTTGCAGTTGACACAACGCAATGCACTGGTTACAATTCCCGACTCGTTTAAAGACCTTTCAGCAGTTTGTAAAGTTATCTCAAACGATCTCGAGTCTGTAACTATCCCTGCATTTCCGGTCATTTCAGAAATAAAGGATATGCTGATTTCAAAAGGGGCACTCTGCGCGCTGATGTCCGGAAGCGGTCCAACTGTCTTCGGCCTTTTTGAAGATGAAAAAACTGCTATTAAAGCAGGAGATGAATTAAGCTGTAAACGGGAATGGTTTGTTGCAGCAGTCAAGACAATCTAGCCTGCCACCAGCCTGAAAGGTAATCACTGAAAATGCTTGACAAGATAAAAATATTTTCAGGTAACTCCAACCTGACACTGGCAATGAAGATATGTGATTCCCTTGGTCTGCCACTGGGAAAAGCCGGCGTACGTACCTTTTCTGACGGCGAGATAATGGTAGAAATATGCGAGAATGTGCGTGGTCGTGATGTCTATGTTGTTCAGTCAACCTGTGCGCCTACAAACAATAATCTGATGGAACTTCTTATTATGACCGATGCATTGAAACGTGCCTCGGCCGCCACTATTACCGCTGTAATCCCCTATTATGGTTATGCAAGACAGGATCGCAAGGCTGCTCCTCGCACCCCTATATCTGCCAAGCTGGTGGCAGATCTTGTAACAACCGCAGGTGTAAATCGGGTAGTTACAATTGATCTCCATGCCGCCCAGATTCAGGGATTCTTTAACATACCGGTTGATAACCTTTATGCTGCCCCTGTTATTCTCAACTATCTCAAGGAGCGTTTTTCAGGTCGTAAAGACCTGGTAATGATAAGTCCGGATGCCGGTGGAACCGAGCGTGCAAGGGCCTGTGCCAAACGACTGGATTGTCCGATGGCTGTGATTGACAAGCGTCGCACCAGCCCAAATGTTGCTGAAGTAATGCATCTTATTGGAGATGTAAAGGGCAAGATAGCTATTATTCTGGATGACATGATTGATACTGCCGGTACCTTGACCCAGGCCGCTGGCGCCCTAAAGCAGAACGGTGCAGAAATGATCTATGCCGCCGCTACTCACGGCGTACTTTCCGGGCCTGCTATTGACCGTTTGAACGGATCGGTGATTGAAGAAGTTCTGTTTACCGACTCAATACCTTTGGGGGAAAAGGCATCCCGCACTTCAAAAATAAGGGTACTGTCTGTTGCACCACTTCTGGCTGAGGCAATTCGACGTATTCACGAAGATGAATCGGTAAGTTCATTGTTTATATAAGCAGGAAAAATTCTGCGGTCAGACAGGCCGCTTTCAGGTTGGGAGGAATGATATGCAACAGACTCAGATGAAGATTGAAACCCGCTCAAGCACAGGCAAAGGAATCAGCCGCAGGTTGCGCGCCGCCGGGCGTATCCCCGGGATTGTTTATGGACGCGGTCAGGAACCGGTACCGGTAAGTCTTGATCCAAAGGAGCTGTCCGCTGCCATTACAGGCGAAGGTGGATTAAATAATCTGATAACACTTGAAGGTGGCGGCGATCTTGACAAGGTTGTAGTGATTGTTGCTGATATACAGAGAAACACCATTAAACGGAATCCTGAGCATGTGGACCTTCACAGGGTAAACATGAATGAAAAGGTCAGGGTTAATGTACCGGTAAGGCTGATAGGTACGGCAATGGGTGTCAAAGAGGGTGGTCTGCTTGATTTCTCTCATCATAACCTGCATCTTGAGTGTCTGCCTGGTCAGATACCTGAACATATTGACGTGCAGGTTAATGATCTGAAGATTGGAAATTACATCCATGTCTCAGATATCAACTTTGCCGAAGGTATCAAATGCGTTGAAAATCCGAAAACGGCTGTTGTTGGTGTACTTGGCAAGGCAAAAGAAGACGCAACTGCAGAAGAAGCATAAAAACAAAGGCTTGAGCAGGGCTGAGATTTAACATCATTTTCAGCCCTGCTTACTCTTCTATGGAAACAATTATCATAGCAGGCCTGGGCAATCCTGGCCCCAGGTATCAATGGACCCGCCACAATGCGGGTTTTCTGTTTCTTGACAGGATAGCCCATCTGGAAGGGCTTTCAATTGTCCGTAAACAGTTTAATGGCCTGACTGCCGAGTGGGAACGTAAAGGCAAGCGATTGGTGCTGCTTAAACCCCATACCTTCATGAATCTTTCCGGTCGCTGTATCATGCCAGCTCTCCAGTTCTACAAGCTTAAGCCTGAACATTTGATAGTAGTACATGATGAAATTGATCTGCCCCTTGGAGTTGCCCGTATGAAGCAGGGTGGAGGCCATGGTGGTCAAAACGGGTTGCGTTCTGTTATAGAGCAGTTGGGTAGAGGTGATTTTGTACGCATTCGCCTGGGTATAGGGCGCCCTTCTGGTGGAGATGTATCTGGCTATGTCCTGAGTAATTTTACTCCACCAGAGATGGATATATTCGCCCGCGTACTGGATGGCGCGCTTGATATGCTGGAGTCTTCGCTTGATGAAGGAGTGCCAAAGGCAATGAGCCTTTTTAACAACAAGAACTATCTGGAAGGATAACCGATATGGGCTTTAATTGTGGTATTGTAGGCCTGCCAAACGTAGGCAAGTCAACTATCTTCAACGCTATTACTTCTGCGGGCGCCGAGTCTGCAAACTACCCTTTTTGCACAATTGATCCAAATGTTGGAATTGTTTATGTGCCAGATATAAGAATTGACCAGCTTGCGCAGATTGTTAATCCTCAGAAATGCCAGTTCACCACAATTGAATTTGTGGATATAGCCGGCCTGGTAAAAGGTGCAAGTGCGGGAGAGGGGCTGGGTAACCAGTTTCTTGGTCATATCCGTTCGGTTGATGCGATAGTACATGTGGTGCGATGTTTTGATGATGATAATGTGGTGCATGTAGCTGGTAAGGTTTCTCCTGCTGATGACATAGAGATTATAAATACAGAGTTGGCCCTGTCTGATCTGGATAGTCTTGAAAAAAAACTGCTTCGTTCCGAAAAACTGGCTCGCAGCGGTGACAAGAAGGCCAGAGAGGAGGTTGATTTCTATGAGAGAATCAAGGGGTTGCTTGAGCAGGGGAAAAAAGTCAGAGGCTGCGCGGAAAATGAGGATGAACGTGTCTGGTTGAGGGACCTGCATCTGCTTACTGCAAAGCCTGTCCTGTATGTGGCTAATGTGGCTGAGGATGATCTTGAAGGTAAACATCAATTTGTGTCGCAGGTGATGGAGATTGCAGCGGCAGACGGATCTGGTGTTGTGGTGATCTGTGGCAAGATTGAGGCTGAAATTGCTGAACTTGATGGAGGGGAAAAGCATGCCTTTCTTCAGGAAATGGGATTGGCGGAGTCAGGCCTCGATCGACTGATACGTGCAGGTTATGAACTGCTTGGTCTGATTACCTACTTTACTGCAGGGGTTAAAGAGGTGCGTGCCTGGACAATTACGCAAGGTACAAAGGCGCCTCAGGCAGCAGGGGTTATCCACACTGATTTTGAAAAGGGATTTATCAGGGCCGAGGTGATCGGCTTTGATGACTATATAGCTTGCAAGGGTGAAGCAGGGGCCAAAGAAAAGGGATTGATGAGGCTGGAAGGCAAGGAATACGTTGTAAAGGATGGAGATGTGATGCATTTCCGTTTTAACGTTTGAAAAAAGGAAAGTAGCTCAATATCATTGCCGATGGCATCAAGGGCAAGTTCCTCAACGGAAATCTGAAACGGCTCGTAGACATCGGCATGTTCATATAGTTCAGCATGAATGACCTGCAAAATGCTGGTCATGCGGCTTTTGGCAGGGTAAAGGTAGTGTTCCAATCGGGTGGAAGTTCCGGTTTCTCGGCAGGTGATGGTTCCGCTGATTACTGTTCTGCGGGGCATGGCTGGCCTCCTCTATGGCTTGTCTGTCCACAGAGTGGTGCGCCCTGACGGGGTGAGTAGCTCCCCTAAAAAGCAAACGAACCCCGGCAACCACTCTGTGGACAGACAGAAAAACACTCCCCAAATCTTTCCAAGAGGATGATACGATTACATCTCCGTCGATTCCTTTTAAATATCCCGACTTTTCATACAACTTTTGACACTACCATGCAGCGATAATCTACCTTTACCCCCTGTAGGTGTCAGAATTGGACGTTGGAATAGTCAAAAGAGTACCGCTGACCCTTTGGCCGATTATCGACACAGATTGA
>DYNH01000106.1 GCA_020721175.1 Trichlorobacter lovleyi
CTTATCTGACGTCCGTGAAAAGTGCAAAGAAATGCTGAAGGTATGGCACCCTGACCTGCACAAGCATGACCCGGAAAAACATGCCGTAGCTATACAAAGGGTTACAGAACTCAAACGTGCCTACGAAGCGATTGCAGAAGAGCTGGAGAAGCCATATAAGCTGTTGGAGCTGAAATATGGTGCTACGCAGGCTGAGATTGTGCAGGCATTTGAAAGCCTGAAGGAGATCTATAATCCGGCATACTTTACCGATAATCCTGACTTATGCAAAAAAGTTGAATTCAAGCTGGATGAGGTAACAAAGGCATACGAGCAGCTTTCGCGAGGTATAAAATTCGATGCTTCTGCCCCACAACCACAAAAAAATACTGGAGTAAATCAAGCCCCTGCAACAGATAAATCGAATGCACCACCACCCCAGCAGCAGACAGCACAGAACGCTACGTCATCACAAAATACTCGCCATTCATCGTTCGATTCAGATTCTTCTGACAAAAGTTGCGCTATCTGGAACCCAAATGCGGCTGCCAACTGGAGCCTGATTTTTTCTCCTGCCTTTGGTTCTTATCTGCAAATGTTGAATTGGCAAGCACTTGGTCAACCGGATAGAGCTTCTTCTGCAAAAATCTGGTTCTATATCAGCCTTTGTGTATTGATGCTATACGTTTACATAGGAGTTACGGTCAGAAATCCACATGCTTCAGATGGCATGGCAAAGGCAATAGGATTCTTGTACCTGATCATCTGGTATTTTACTTATGCTCGCTCTCAAGGGAAGTTTGTCAAAGAAAAACTGGGAGAAAATTACACTAGGAAGTCATGGGGTAAACCGCTACTTATTGGTGTTGCTGCAATGTTTGGTTATCTGGCGCTAGCTTTCATTATTGGCCTAATTGCTTCTGTCTGATGCTTTGGTTTTCAAGTTTCAAATTGGTCTCGTTCCCACGCGCTGCGCCGCGTATATGAGGCATTAGTGCTTCTCCATTGCTCCAACAAAGATCAAAGGCTGGCATGTAGAGGCAAGGCTACATAAACCGCATTAGGCTAACGGCAAGAATTAACAGTTCCAATTACTCCCTCCCCTTCAAGGGGAGGGTTGGGGTGGGGATGGGGTAGACTCAATGATTTCAGCTTATTGCAAAGATAAACCCATCCCCCTCCTAACCTCCCGCTTGAAGGGGGAGGAACTATTATTTGATGCCCTTCACCTTAATATGCCGTTTGCAGTATAGCAGACGATGCCTCGTGCTTCGGAAAGCTCTTTCCGTTTGCCTCCATGAGCGACCAGGTAAGGCACTCAGTTCCGGTCGCGATGATGAGTTTCGACAAACGTTCGACAAATAAGGTTTTGTCATCATCTTCGAGGAAAATATCGCTCTTTTCGATGCCGCGAACCATGACATGCTGAAGAAGACCGGGAATATCGATACGGGCTGTTCTTGGCATGGCGGCAAGAGTAGCAAAGGAGAGGGGATATCTCAAGCAACTTAACTACCTCCCCTATTGCCTATGGTTTACCCTGATTAATCCGGTGCGCTGGTTTATGGTGATTATCCGGGGTCTGTACCTTAAAGGAGTGGGGTTGCAGATACTCTGGAAACAGTTTCTGATGCTGGCCGCAATAGGAGCAGCGGTGCTTGGGGTCGCTGTGGTCAGATTCAGAAAGAATATCGGTTGACGAACAGACAAGGTAATCCCTGTAGCTCCGCTAAATTCAAGGGTTTACCATGCTCATCAAAGGAGTCATCAGATATGATGATGTGGCTTGATAAAAGTTCAGCGGTTGTTTCTGTTTACGGTATAAACCTCTGTTTAACAGTTAAAAAATGAACATGAATTAAATCAACAGGTTAATAACGGTATTAATTTCAACCGAGCCCAGTGCCTTTTGGGGTTCTCAATTTGGCAAGATTCCCGGAACAGATATTATTTAAAGCAAAATCAGGCAACAGATAACAGTGATGAAAGATAGGTTATCAGGCCATCCATTACAAACACAGAGAAAAGGCTGTTAATAACCGCCCTGGTTGCTGCCTGTGGGATCTCTGTAGCACTGGTGCCTACCGACATACCGGAGCTGCAGCAGATAACCGGAATAATCAGCCCGAAAGAGATAGTCTTGACTAAAAGCACAACCACCTCACGCAGACCAAGCGAGGCTACAATCCCCTGAATAAACTGGTTGTAGGGAATATGGCGGCCTAGTGACACCAACAGGAAGCCACCTATAAAAGATGTCAGCACAAAATATACGGTTAACAGCAAAACTGCTAATCCTACACCAATTATGCGTGGTAACAACAGATAACGTTTAGGCTGTATTCCCATCTGCTCAAGGGCGTTTATCTCGCCGTTTATTTTCATGGTTCCCAGTTCTGTGGCCATTGCAGTACCACTTCTGGCGATTACGATTATAGCGGTCAATAACGGACCAAGCTCAAGAAAAATTACCCAAACCAACACCTTGCCGGTTAGTGAGCCGCTACTACCACCAACCAGACCTAATACCTGACTGACAACAACTGTGCCGAGGATTAATGCTACAAGCATAATAATTTTAAGAGCTTCAAAACCGGTAAAATAAAGCTGTTTCATAAATACAGCCCTGATGGCCGGATTTTCAAGTGAAGGGGAACTTGTCAGAGAAATAACAGTCTGTAGCAGTTGAGAGAGGATCGTTATAAAAAACTGGCCTCGCTTTAGAAGCCAGCCCCCAAAACGTTCATAAAACGGGGCAGAAGATTCAGATGTCATAGATAGTGCCGTCACGAAGAAGTTCAACCTGACTGATATTCAAAGCCTGGATTTCTGATTTTATCAGTTCATAATATTGTGGCTTGGGATGGGTTATCAAGATACGTTGTGGCAGACTGTGTATCTTGGACAGCTCTTTTTTCAGTAACGAGCAGCAGAGGTGTTGTGTCAATAGAGCCAATGATTCCTGACTATCGGGGAATGAAACCTCTACAATTAGTGCATCAGCGCCGGATGCATGGTTCCAAATCTCATCTGTAGGGCCGGTGTCGCCTGTGTAGACCAGCCGCTTCCCCATAAAGTCAACACAAAAACCCACTGCCGGCACCGTGTGATGCACAGGGATGGCAGTAATGGTGTAGCCGTCAATACTACGGCGTCTGGGTGTGTCTTCTCCAAGTTTGACAGGAGTAAACGGGTCGAGAGTTTTAAAACAAAGTACCGGTTCTTCAGGGGTTGGCAGGCAGGTAAAGTCAGGCCAGATCAGGCCGTTAAAAAGATGGGTGCGCAAGGCATCTATCACTGGTGCAGTTGCAAAGATATCAACCGGATGCCGCAGATTTTTTACAATAATATTATCTGCCAGAGCTGGAATGCCACGGATATGATCAAGGTGGACATGGGTAATAAAAACAGTCCGGATGGACAACTGTTCATCTTCAGTCAACACAGAACCAACAGTGCCGGCATCCAGCAGCAGGGCATTGTCAATCATAAAGGCAGGAGGTCTGAAATCAGGAAATTCAGCGCCGGCACTTCCAAGAATCCGCAATTTCATATAAATGTCCCCCCCCTGCTCAAATTTCCGTTTATGTGTAACCTGAGTCATGGCTAGCCGTTGGCATCGCACGGCCCCGTACCAAGCGCCCTGTATTAATCCCTGATGAAAGGCTGACATACGGGACAATAATGGGTTCCCCTCTGTCCCAGCCTCTCCTTTATAATAATGCTGCCGCAGACAGGACAGGGCATCCCGTTACGACCGTAAACAGCTACAGGAAATCCGCCCGCCTCAAAAACTCCATCAATATTAGCCCCATTCACTGCCACTGCCTGAGACAGTACGCCATGCATTGCATCGTAAAGACGTTTTTTTTCTTGCATTGACAGACAATCAGACTTTTGCGCAGGATGGAGTTGTGCCCTGAACAATGTCTCGTCTGTATAGATATTTCCAACGCCAGCAACAAATGATTGATCTAGCAGCAAAAATTTAATCCTCTTTTTGGCTTTGACAATCCTGTCTAAAAAGTGTTTGCGGCTTATTGCCAATGCATCAGGCCCAAGCTTTTCTGTTACCTCTTCAGGGGAGTTGACCAGCCAAACCCGGCCAAAGGCACGGGAATCGTCAAAACGTAGCGCCATCCCCTGATCAAGCATCAGAGCCAGGCGGGTATGACGAGCGACAGCCATTCTTTCAGGCACCAGAAACAACTGTCCAGTCATTCTTAAATGCAGGGCCATCCAGTAGCGTCTTTTGATACGCGGTTGCATAAAACCAAAGAACAGGTACTTGCCATGCCTTAAAATTCTGTCACTTACGGAACCTGTAATGGCACTTAAAAATGTTGCCCTGTCTCCTGCTACAACAGATTCTCTCAGAATCAGCACCTGTTGTACCTGACTGCCTGTCAGAGATGGAATCCCGTTGGCCAGACTTCTTAAAACGCTTTCTACCTCTGGAAGTTCCGGCATTATTTGCTCTTGGCTGTATAGACACCATCCCAGTTTTCAGGTGGTGGGGTCTCGAGATACTCGGCACAACGTCCGCTGTACAGTATGGATGGGCCATCTTTGTACTGTGCTGCAAGTTCATCAAATATCGCCCTGGCAGACTGAAACTTTTTACAGCGATACATTTCAAGCCCCTCCTCAAAGCGTTGCAATATCTCCGTATTGTTAATCATAAGCTCATACATTACTATTGGCAGAAGTTTGCCCTTTACCTTTACCCTGTCCACTTCACGAAACGTAAAGCCTCCCTGTTTCACCTGATTGCGGGTGTCCTCACTAACCAGAATATGGGTGCCGTAGTATTTATTGAGTCCCTCAAGTCTTGAGGCAAGATTCACGGAATCACCAATGGCTGTATAATCAAAACGGATATCTGCCCCCATATTGCCAACAACGGCCGGACCGGTATTAATACCTACACCAATATCCAGAGTGTGCATCTTTCTTTCAGCAAATCCTATATTCAGCTCTTTCAGGGCCTCCAGCATCCTGACGGCAGTGGTACAGGCACGGCCGGCATGTCTCGGAACATCAAGAGGCGCATTAAATATTGCCATTACAGCATCGCCGATAAATTTATCAAGTGTACCCTTTTCTTCAAGCACTATTCTGGTCATTGGAGAAAGATATTCGTTCAAAAGCTTGACCAGTTCCGGAGGTGTCAGACTTTCTGACACTGTAGTAAAACCGCGTATGTCCGAGAAAAGGATACTAATCTCCCTTTGTTCGCCCCCCAGCACAAGTTTGTCCGGATTTTTCTCAATCTCGCGGACAAGATCCGGAGATACATAGTTAGAAAACGCCTTTTTCAACTGGCGCCCCTTTTTCTCAACCACCAGGTTGCGCCAGGCCTCACTGCCCAGATATGTAAGTCCAAGCCCAAACAGGGGGTATATCACTGTCAGATCGCGCAGGCCATTGGTAAAAGACAGATAGTTTAAAAGGGAAAAAAGACAGATAGTACCTGCAAAAATGGCCAGGCTGGCAAATGTGCCTGGCATGAAGGCCAGAACAGCACCAAGAATCAGCGGCAGCAGAAAAATACACAGAATTTCCTGCATCTGTGTTAAGCCATCATAAAGCAAGAAACGTCGCTCAAGCACATTTGCGGCAACTGTAGCATGCAACTCCACACCAGGCTGAGTCGGATCAAAAGGTGTGGGCCGGATATCATAAATTCCAATCTCGGTGGCTCCTACAAAGGCAATGGCCCCTTTTAGTGAATCAGGTTTAAGCCTTTTTTTTATCACATCCACAGCCGAAACTGTCTTGAATGATCCTGCAGGGCCATAGTAGTTAAGTGTCAGGGTGCCATCTTCACGACACGGGATCCGCAAAGAGCCGATCTGCAAACCATCAACACCCCAACTCTTGACATCAAGCATAATATCATTTCCCAGGTAATGACGCAGCGCCTTGATTGCCAGTGACGGGTAAACATCACCGTTGTAGAGCAGTAAAAGTGGAGAACGGCGATAGAGTCCGTCAGCATCTGGCCTGGCATTAAAAAAACCGGAATCCAGGGCCTTTTCCCCCAGAATCGGCAGGTTAAGGTCAAGGTTGCCATATTCGGTCAAAGGGACGGAAGTCACTCCCTCTGATACCCTGATCAGTTTTACTGAAGCACGTTCAAGTTGCGCAATAGCATAAGGATCGGCCAACTGCGGCTCATCTCTGAAAAAATAACCCATAACCACATTACCGGCCCTGGCGATTGATCTGGCCAGGGCAGCATCGGCAACCGGATTCTGAGGCTCGGAAAACACAATATCAAGAGCAGTTACTTTGGCTCCGTATTGTGCAATATTTTCAACCAGACGCCCTGTTATCTCCCTTGACCAGGGCCAGCGACCTATTTCACTGATACTTGCATGGTCAATCGCCACAACCATAATGTTATTGTCAGGCTTAACCGGCCCACGAATACGAAAACGGGCATCCTTCATCCTTAAATCCAGTTGTTGCAGAGTCTGGGGTGCCTGGCGATAGGCAACAAAGGAGATAAGAGCTGAAATCAGTCCAAAAAGAATGAAAAACAGTCGTTTCTTAATCATCTATTTGACAAGTTTTTTAATCATGGTTTCTACATTACTATGATGCTTACCATTCGGATACTGTCGCAGGTACTGTTCAAACCGCAGCCTTGCCTGTTCTATAAAACCCATTTCTGTAAGTGCCTGGGCGGCATTAAACAGTGCGGACTCTGCCTGGAAAAGCTTTGGATACTCTTCCAATACCAGCAGATATTCTGCCAGGGCTAATTCTGGATTGGAAAGAAAGCGGGCATAAACTGCACCCCTCTCCATATGGGCATCAGCCCTTACTTCATCTACACTGGTAAGATCAAGGGCGATCTGAAAGACATTAAGGGCATCCTGATACTTGCCACTATCAGCCAGGTAATGTCCGTGGTTAATATTCCAGCGGGCGCAGATATCAGCAATTCTGCCTGAATCGCTCCACTCTTTCGGTGGAGTAGCCGCTGTTATCCCTGCAAAAATATTTCTGGCCTCGGCAAGTGGAGATCCTATTTCTACCTTAACAGGTTCTATTGGGGGCAAGCTTCGGGTGTTCTGCACAAAAGTTGATTCAGTCAGAGGCTGTTGAGCGGTTTTTCCATCCCCGGATACTGCAACATTTCCCTCATTTCCAAAAAACACGTTTGCCTGCCCACGGGACAACATTAAAAAATCAGTTCCCTTGATTCCGGCAACAGCGGTATTGCTCTTGACTGTCATTCCGCTCTGTCTGCCACCAAATTTGACAACCGAGGCGCGCAGCTTACCTTCAGTCAGTTGAAAAACGCCCTCTCGCTTGTTTTTGGTCATCAAAAAACTGGTAACTTCAAACTCGGTATTATTGGAGAGTGTAAAGGTACTTTTATCGTTAAGAGTCAACTCTACCCATCCATCCTTGCCGGTTTTAATCCATGCGCCCACATTAATGTCTGCCCCTTTTGCAAGAGATTTATAAGGCAAACCTGCCCTGACGCGAAGTAAGGCTTCACCGGAAACACCGCTTACCTTGCCAACAGGGGCAGCAAATGCAAACACTGGAAACATGAAAAGCAAAATCAAAAAAACAGGCCACTTTCTTTTCATTGTACACCTCCGGATAAATGGTTGATTAAGAATAGGCTAACCAGAACCTTAAATTAATTGTAGCAGCATTTTACAATCAGTCAAAAATTAAACTTTCTGATTTTTAAACTCTCTCAAAAGTCCAGTTTTTTTTCACACATACAGTTTGGAATGGTGTGGATTTCTGAGATATCTGCATAAGCTCTAAATGGTGCGAATTCAAATAAAAGCGGAATACTTCTGAGCATGGTCAAGCGATGTAGCCACCTGTCAGACAGCTATATCAAGGGTATAGTGGGAGCTATGAATGAAATTGTATGTGCATTTTTAAAGTGCTTTTCGCAACAGAAACTGAATGGATTTTCGACGACCGGATGACCCCATAACCTAAGCCTGTCTTTCTGTAGGGTGATAGCCGGCCTGCACGGAGCAGCCGACCGTATCCTGATGGTCAAACGGCTTGAATCCTCATGGGCCGCCTTCAAGACCACGGTAGATAAAATTCTGGCGCATCATGAAAACGCTTTTGGCAAAGTCAGCGAGTATCAGAAGAACAAAAACGATGCTGATATTGATGATGACCAGCTAGACCAGATGCTGCTTGCCGGTTCAGAGGTCAACAAGGACTTTACCGACAACCTGAAGGTTCGCACCGATGATGACAAGCTGGAGCAAAAACAGAAAGCCCGGATGCTGGAGCAGATGCAGACCACTTGGGACGATATTGAAACCAGTGATCAGGGGTTTGGCTTTAATGACCTGTCACTGGGAATCTTCCGGCAGGATTTAGCGCTAGAGCTGCAGGCCGCCAAAGAAAAATATGAAAAGATGCCCCGTGCCGTCTATAGCGGTTTTAAAAGAACAATCCAACCTGTATAAACCTGACGACAATGCCGCTTGTCTATCCACAGAGTGGTACGCTCTGACGGGGTGAGTAGCTCCCCCAAAAAGCAAACGAA
>DYNH01000107.1 GCA_020721175.1 Trichlorobacter lovleyi
CTTTCTGTCTATATATCAAGAAGAGACCTTAAAAATTCAGTTACCAGAGGTCCGCTTATAGCTGACTACTCATACCTGAGAAACAAGGCAGGTTCAGACGATATACACAAGCTGGTAGACAAAAACCTGGACAATTATATTTCCATAGAAGAACTGAAAGCATTTAACGGAAATCCGGCAAACAAGGATGTATATCTAAAGGCAATACTTACACCGGCTAAAACAACCCATGCCTTTCAGATAACTGACAATAGCTGGAACTGTACATCCTGCCACGCTAACGGTCCAAATACTGCACAAACAAGCAAGCTAGTTATACCAAGAAAAGATGGAACATTTCAGCAGATGGATATTGAAAAAGGTGATAAGATTGCTGATCTGAACGTTATTCCCAATTTTTACATGATGGGCTCATCACGAAACAATATTTTGAACATACTTGGCGGAATGATCCTCGCAGGCGGTCTTGTCATGCCGATAGGACACGGTTTCTTCCGTTTCTTAACAAGAAAAAACAGAAAATAGGAGTTACAGTCATGGAATCCAAATATGTCTATCTACAACCCACACCAGTAAGGATTTGGCATTGGCTGAATGCCTTCGGAATTGTTACACTTATCATTTCAGGCGCTCAGATTAGGTTCCCTGAGTACGTTACAGTCTGTGGAAGTTATCGTTCAGCAATTTTGCTGCACAACACAGCAGGTATTGTGGTGGCACTGTCGTTTTCTTTCTGGTTTTTTTACTATAAATGGGTGTCAGGTGCCTTAACCAACATTTATGTGCCCAAGATGGATGAACTGTCAAATGGGCTTTTGAAGCAGGTGTTTTTTTACTTCTGGGGCTATTTCAAAGGCGCATCAAGCCCTTTTCATGCAACACCGGACAGTAAATTCAATCCAATGCAGAAATCGGCGTACCTGGCAATTATGTTTGTGATTGTACCGCTTGTGAGTCTTACAGGCATCATGCTGCTCAACATCGGACCACTTCGTCAGATATTGCTTATTATTGGCGGGTTACAGATTCTGGTAGCGCTTCATTTTCTGCTGGCCTGTATGTTGGGAGCCTTCTTGATGACACATGTATATCTGGCTACGCTTGGCTCAACACCGCTGGCATACTTTAAACCGATGTGGACTGGATGGGAAAAAGTCGATCATAACCATCATCATCATGTAACTGAAGAACTTCATGGAGCAGCAGACAGGTCGTGAGCCGGCTTTTATGATGTCGTTGACGATGAGGCATGAGTGTAGTAAACCTGATAAGGCTATAAGGTTCCTGATTGCTCTTAAACTTGATTCATATATTAACCAACGAAGGTTTTATTGAGAAGCCTGCTGTTTATATGCCTGTAAATTGATAACTTTACCGACCAGGGCGGGACAACATCCCGCCTGGTGGAAAATTAAAATGGAAAACAATCCAGAAAATGAAAAGCAGGAAATAGAACCTTCAACTCTTAAACGTGGATTGGACATCATCCGTAACCGCCGTTTGTTTTTTTTCGGTACAGTTATAGCATATATGCCTTTTATGTGGGTTGTGCATAAAATTTCACCCTCTTTTCGCAGTCTGGCTATTGCCTTTGGGGTCTGGGTTCTGGTTTTGTTTCTTACTGCCCTGTATTCTGCTGTTGCCCGTTGTCCGCGCTGTGGGCAGTATTTTCATATGAATGGTATGTCACTTCTGTATCTGCGTCGCTGCCTTCACTGTCAACTTCATGTAAACGCTGATAAAATAAAAAAATAGCCAACCGTAGCTTATTCGTTTACTCCCCTAGAATCCCCATTGACCAGTGCAGTCGAACCTGAGCGACAAGATAATCTCTTGATGCGCTTGCCAGGTTGCTCTGGGCACGCAACAAGTTAGTCTGGGCATCATCAACCTCAAGCCTTGACTTTACTCCGTACTCAAATCCTTTTTCAGCCATTTGCAGCAGACGTTCGGCCTGCCGGACGGTTCCTGATAGAGCCTTGATGATCTCACCGGATTCTTCCAGCAGGAAATAAGCGACACGGAGTTCCAGGTTAATAGAATCTTTTAGTTTCAGTTCTTGCAACTGACTGCTGCGTAATTCACTTTTTGCCTGTTCTGTTTTGCCTATACTTCGCAAACCATCAAAAAAGGGAAAGGTGATGTAGATTCCGGCACTCCAGGCCGGACCATCTGACTTTTTTGACGGACCCGGGTTGGACAGTTCAAGTTGTCTCCAGCCAGCACCACCTTTAAAATCCATACGTGGTTTATCATCAGCGTTGGCAATAGTTACAAGCTCCTGATTAATTCCGATTCGTAACTGCTGATCTGAAAGCTCCGGACGCTTTTTTAGTGCAATCTTGAGTGATTCCTCGAAATCCGGTAGCTGTTGAGTTTTAACTTCAATGCTGCCGGTAACATCGATCTCCGTCGTATCAGGGCCAAGAAGAAAACGCAGTCTTTCTTTTGTTGTACGAATACGGTTTTTTGCCTGAATCAGCGCCGGGCGTGCATTTTGAACCTCTACCTCAGCGGCCAGCAGATCGTAATCAGTAGCAACACCAGCCTCAAATTTACGTTTTGCCTCCAGGTTATGTCGTTCTTTTTGTGCCAGGGTTTCGGCTGCCAGGCGTTGAAGTTCTTTTGCAAGCAGTATGTCAAAAAAGGCGACAGACACGTCTCTAAAGGTTGCCTGTCTGTGAATTCTAAGCTGCTGGTCGGCTGTTTTAAGGCCAACTTCTGCTGCCCGCAAGGCCGCTCCGATTTTGCCCCAGGTGTAAATTGGTTGGGACAAGGTCAGATCAATCGATCGGCTTGTCTGCAACTGGGATAGCCCGTAGATCGCACTGGTGCTTTGATCTTTGCTGTAACTGTAACCGGCCCCCAGGGATAATTGGGGAAGTGCTGCAGCCCGCTCCTCAACATATTTTCCCTGCACATACTCTGCATATTCTCTTGCTTTACGGATATCAAGATTATGTTCAGAGGCGATATCCAGGCAATCTTCAAGACTCAATATCCTGTCAGATTTTTGCTCAAACGAGGCAGATACCGCTGGAAAAGAGAATAAAACAATGAAAAAGATCAAGAATCCTGTAAAAATGAGGCATCTTATTTTAGCAGGCAGATAGCAAGAGTATTTGTGACAGTAGCAATCAGGTAATTTCCAGGTAAATTGCCTGTTACGCCACGGACTGAATTTCTTTACGAGCAACAAAGTGAAAAGTGAATGTCTGAATCTGAACAGCATGAAAAACCGCCTTATAAGATCATTAATTAACAAGCCGCAGAGCTTTTGCTGATAAAACTGCTTGATTATGGCAAATCTGCTGCTGTTTTTAACCAATCACAAAAACCTGATTGTCTCCTGTTTTTTGCTTGTAGCCTCTTGGTACCACTTGTATAGTGCCAGAGATTTGGAAAATTGGTTTTATATAACGAACATAATTAAACCATACAAGGCCCCAAATGCAATCTGTACTATTTACAATGTATACCAAGCCACTAAAAGGAGGAGACAAATATGGTCAAAACTGCAACTTTTGAGGCGTTGCTGGAATCATTGATTGAAGACGGTGACGGATGGTTGTTTAATCTTGAAGGGAAACAGTATAGAATAACAGACAGAGACGAGGTGCGCCAGATAGCTGAATCACATAATTACATAATTATCTATTGAGTGAACGCAACTATTCAGTACGGCATAAAAGCTCATCATTCCTGCAGGTTTTTAGCCGGAATCCAGATTTTAAATTCTTAAAAAGCCTGATGCCGGACAGAAGATTTCCGGCATGACAGAATCAATAACTGATTATGATGATTTGTGCTGAATAGTTACGTGATACATAACTTATACCGTTCATTCCAAACCTGAGTAAGGTAAATATTTCAAATATTTACAGATTAATTCAAAAAAGAGGTGCTGTATGTTAGACCCTGTTATTGTCCATCAACTGAGTGCCATTGTGGGCAATGATAATATTACAACAGAGAAACATGATCTGATCTGCTACGGCTATGACGCAACCCAGATGGAATTTCTTCCTTCCGCCGTTGTACACCCTGCCAATGCGTTAGAGACTGCGGCTGTACTCAAACTGGCCAATCAGCATAAATTTCCGGTGTTTCCCCGTGGTGCAGGCAGCGGCTTTACCGGCGGTTCATTACCCAAGTCAGGTGGTGTTGTCCTGGTTACTACCAGAATGAACAGAATCTTGCGAATAGATACGGAAAACCTGATTGCTGAAGTTGAACCTGGTGTTATCACTGAAGATTTTCAGAAAGAGGTAGAAAAACTGGGGCTTTTCTACCCGCCTGATCCAGCTTCACTTAAATTTTCTACCCTGGGCGGTAATGTGGCGGAAAATGCCGGCGGCCCCCGTTGTGTAAAGTATGGCGTTACCCGTGATTTTGTAATGGGGCTTGAGATAGTATTACCTACCGGTGAAATTATCAGGACCGGTACAGAGACTTACAAAGCTGTTGTGGGGTATGACCTTACCCGCTTGTTATGTGGTAGTGAAGGCACTCTGGGGGTCATAACCAGTATAACCTTTAAGCTGCTGCCGTTACCGGATGCAAAGAAGACAATGCTAACTATATTCGATTCGATTGACGGTGCTGCCAGGGCGGTATCCACAATCATCGGTAACAAGATTATTCCAACAACACTTGAGTTTATGGATTATTCCACCCTGCAATGCGTTGAACGTCGCTTTAACCTGGGGGTTCCACCAGAAGGGCGGGCGGTTCTGCTGATCGAGGTGGATGGCGATAAGGACCTGATTGAAAAGCAGGCGGACAGGATACACGATCTGATCAGGCCGTTGGGACTGGTACATTTTCGTGCAGCCAAAGATGCAGCAGAATCAGAGGCGCTCTGGAAGGTGAGACGACTGGTCTCTCCATCACTGCGGGACGTGAATCCTGACAAAATGAATGAAGATATTGTTGTTCCGCGCAGCAAGGTTCCTGATATTATCCGTGAAATAGAAAAAATACAGCAGAAATATGACATACCAATTGTCAACTTTGGTCATGCCGGTGACGGTAATATTCATGTTAATGTTATGATAAACAAGGAGATACCGGGACAGGAAGAAAAGGCAAACAGCGCTATCCGTGAGATATTTCAGGCAACACTTGATCTGCATGGCACACTGTCCGGTGAACATGGCGTTGGACTGGCCAAACAACCATTTATAGAGATGGAGCTAAATCCTTCGCAGATAGCGGTTATGCAATCTATAAAACTGGCGCTTGATCCTAATAATATTTTAAATCCGGGTAAGATATTCCCCTGGAAGGAGTTTTCTGATGCGGCATGATGATGCAAAAGAGTTACAGGAGGCATCACTGATTGGCAGAATCCTGTCAATGGAGGCAGTTCTTCTGCTGGCAGGGGTGGGCTCCCTGATCTACGGCCTGGTTAACTGGGTAGAGACCAGCATCTTTTTCGGGATTTTGATTATACCTGCTGTATTTGTCCTTAACAGGGTTAAAAAAAAGGACTGGAAGGCCCACTGGGCCGAACTGGAGGAACAGCAGCGTCGTCAGATAGAGCGGGACAAGGAACGTAAAAATGTCGGCAAGTAAATTGGAAATCGTACTTGCGTCTGCCTCACCTCGTCGTTCAGAGTTGCTGGAACTTGCAGGTGTAAAATTCAGGGTGTCTGCATCTGATATCCCGGAAGAGCCGTTGCCAAGTGAAGATGCTGCCAGTTTTGCCCTGAGGCTTGCCGAAGAAAAGGCCCGTGCAACAGCGGCAAGGGAAGAGTCGGGTCGATTTTTTATAGGTGCGGATACAATTGTGGTGCTTGACGGAAGGATTATGGGAAAACCGCTTGATGACAAGGATGCATTCAAGATGCTGTCTGAACTGTCAGGACGCAGTCATCAGGTGATTACAGCTTACACCGTTTTAGATCGACAGAACGGAACTTGTGTCAGTAACTCAGTAACCACAGAGGTCTGTTTCAGGGACTTGTCGGAGTGTGAAATTGTTGTATATGTGCAGAGTGGCTGTCCTCTGGATAAGGCCGGTGGATATGCTATCCAGGGGGGGGCAGCCCATTTTATCAGGGGTATCAATGGTTCTTACACAAATGTTGTGGGGTTGCCTACCTGTGAACTGATTGAAACACTTCAGTTGATGGAGGCGTTATAATAATGGAAAATATTGCGGAGAATCTTGAAAAGGTTAAAGCCCGCATCAGGAAGGCTTGTGAGCTGTCAGGGAGGCCAATCTCATCTGTCAGGCTTGTGGCTGTTTCCAAACTGCACCCTGTTGAACTTGTTGCAGAGGCAGCATCAGCAGGGCAGTTACTTTTTGGTGAAAACTATGTACAGGAACTGACAGAAAAAGCGGGAAAAATTGAAACAAAGGTCAACTGGCACTTTATCGGACATCTGCAGAGCAACAAGGTCAGGTTTCTGCCTGGCATAGTCAGTATGATCCATACGGTAGACCGTTTAACACTGGCACAGGAGATAGACCGGCAATGGCGGGAAAAACAGGCTGACGTATGTAACCTGCTTGTGCAGGTAAATGTCTCCGGTGAAACTACAAAATCTGGTACTACAACAGCAGAAGCGCTGGAATTGGTCAGGCAGATTGCGACGCTGCAGCATGTCAAGGTGTGCGGCTTGATGACCATGCCGCCTTTTTTTGATGATCCTGAACTGGCACGCCCCTATTTTCGTGAATTAAGACTGCTTGCTGAAAAGATCAGGAATGAGGAGATTCCCAATGTTGATATGACTGAACTTTCCATGGGTATGTCTGGTGATTTTGAGGTGGCGATTAAAGAAGGAGCGACCCTGGTAAGGGTTGGCACTGCTATCTTTGGTGAACGTTAGAAAAAGAGGGGGGGTACATCAAATGAAATTGCTTGCTTTATTGATAACATTTTTCATTTCGTTTGCAGCGGAAGCAGCAACCTATTCTTGGACAGATTCATCAGGCACTGTAAACTTTACCGATGATCCAGGCTCAATACCCGCGCAATATCGTAAAAAAGCCATACAGCAGGCAACAGAGGAGGACTTTTCTGATCAGGCACCCGCGATAACTTCACCACCATCCCAACCAGATACGAAAACCGCTGTACCTGAAAATAAAAATGTAAATATAAACTCAAATACAAGCCCAAAAGTTCAACAGCAATCTGTATTGACTGAAAACAAAAAGATCAGTCCATCCACACGCTTTGGTGAACGTACCGCCGAAGAATGGCAGTCAAAGTTCAGGGCATTACGGGCTGAACTGGCTTCAATAGAGCAGAAACAAAAAGAGTTAAGGCTGGAAGCCGGTGATGGAAAGAAGTTTCTGACAAAAGCCCAGGCCAATGATATTAATGCCCGTAACAAGCAGCTTATTGAAGCATTTGAAACAGCGCGTTTAAGTTTTAACAGTCTGGTGGAAGAGGCTAACAAGGTAGGCCTACCACCTGAATTTGCACAGTGACCTCTCACGGGTAACCTGGAATTGAAAAAAGGGTCAAGGGTTAAGAGGCAAGGGTCAAGGAAAGTCAAAATCCTTCTTATTCAAACCTTGTCTGCGTATTCCTTCGAATTCGGCCACTTTCCGCCCTTGTACTGAGACGTCATGATGAGGCAGATTTTGGGTAAATCACCAGTACTATCGTTCCCACGCTCCAGCGTGGGAACGATAAATAAGATGCGCTTATGTGTGAGGTCTCCGCTTCGCTACCGTTGAATAAAAAAGGACATACCTGTGAATCGGAATGAGGCATTAGCTCAACTTACCAATGTTAAGCCTGAATTGAAGAGACGTTTTGGTGTGTCGCATCTTGCTCTTTTCGGCTCTACTGCCCGGGATAGTGCTTGTACGGATAGTGATGTTGACATACTTGTTGCGTTTGACGGCCCAGCTACGTCAGCCCGCTATTTCGGAGTTCAATTTTATCTGGAAGATATGTTCGGTTGCCCGGTTGATCTGGTAACAGAAAAGGCATTACGTCCGGAACTGCGCCCATATATCGAAAAGGAAGCGCTGTATGTCTGAACGCGAATGGAGATTTTATCTGAATGATATGATTGTATTTACCGAAAAAGTGCTTTCCTACACAGAAAGTTTTGATCAGGAGGAGTTTGAAGCCGACGGTAAAGTATATGACGCGACAATACGGAATCTTGAACTGATTGGAGAAGCAGCTACAAACATTCCTGAACAGATACGCAACAGCGCTCCGCTTATTCCGTGGCGTCAGGTAATAGCCATCCGTAACCGGCTGATTCATGGCTACCTGGGCATCGATAACGATATTCTCTGGAGTATCATCCAGGATGACATGCCAACATTACTGAATGAATTAAGAGCGTTTCGGGAACGCATAATGAGCTGATGTCAAAAAATATAGCATGTTACTATCGTTCCCATGCTCCAGCGTGGGAATGCAGCCCCGGACGCTCCAGCGTCCCGTGTTGACATGATC
>DYNH01000005.1 GCA_020721175.1 Trichlorobacter lovleyi
CCCCTTGAAGGGGAGGGAGTAATTGGAACTGTTAATTCTTGCCGTTAGCCTTACATCAGTTTAGCCTGTCAGAAAAGGGGCGCAAAGATATGAAGAGAGTTCAAGAACCATTTAAAGATATTTTTGGCGGTGAAGGCAAGGTTTGCAAGGATGACACCATAGTGTGGATGCCATGCTTGTCTCCTTCGGCCATTCATTAACACTCACCCTTACCATCACCCAAGAAGCTCCTGTAATTTGGCGCCTATATCATCTTCACGCATTAAAGACTCGCCCACCAGAAAAGCACCAGCACCGGATGCCTGTAATCTTTCAATATCGGCACGACAGTTTATACCGCTTTCCGCAACAAGCAGACGTCCGGACGGCAATAACCCTGAAAGTTTTTCTGTAGTGCCAATATCTGTAACAAAACTCCGCAGATTACGGTTATTAACCCCGATCATGCTGATGTCAGTTGTACAGGCAAACTCCATCTCTTCCTCATCATGCACTTCCAGCAGAACATCCAGGTGTGTATCACGGGCAAGACCGGCCAGGTCAACAATCTGCTGTTTTTCAAGGATTGATGCGATCAGTAGAATTGCATCAGCGCCGGATGCCCTTGATTCAGATATCTGATAGGGATCTATGATAAAGTCCTTGCGCAAAATCGGCAATGACACCTGTTCCCTGACCAGAGACAGAAAACTTGGATGCCCCATAAAAAATTTCTCGTCTGTCAGTATGGAAAGGCAGGTAGCTCCGTTGTTCTGATATATTTCTGCTATCCTGATCGGGTTAAAATCTTCCCTGATCACCCCCTTGCTTGGAGACCCCTTTTTAACCTCGGCAATTATGGCTGTCCAGCCTGATGAATACGCCTCCCGCAGATGCCGCTCAAATCCTCTTGGTGTGTCTTCAAGACCTGCAATACGTGATTTAAGCTCATCAAGTGAGCTGCTATTTTTTGCAGCCTCAACCTCTTCCCTTTTACTGGCAACAATCTTCTTGAGTATGTCAGGTGTGCTGTTCATAAATTTATTTGTATCCCTTTAAAGGCGCTTTATATCTTTTTTGTAAGTGCAATCAACTGTTCAAGCTGCATAAGTGCCCTGCCGGAATCAATCACATCTCCAGCCATTTTAATGCCTGATAATGCATCGTTGCACTTTCCGGATGCAAGCAGAGCGTATCCTGCATTCAGCAAAACAATATCTCTTCTGGGGCCGGTTTTACCCTCAAGGATTGAACGGACAATAACCGCATTTGTAGCGGCATCTCCTCCCTTCAACTCAGACATATTGCAGCAGGTAAACCCAAACTGCTCCGGACTTATCATAAACATCTTTACACCATCCTGTGTTACTTCAGCAGCAGTGGTTTTGTCAGTCATGGTAATCTCGTCCATACCGTCGCTACCATGTACAACAAATCCATGCCTGCAACCCAGGCGATGCAACACACCAGCCAGTTTTTCAACCAGTTCTTCGCGATATACCCCCATTACCTGACAATCTGCATTGGCCGGGTTGGTTAACGGCCCCAGGATGTTGAAGATAGTGCGGATACCGATCTCGCGACGTGGCGATATTGCATGTTTCATGGCGCCGTGCAAGGCAGGTGCAAACAGAAAGCCAATTCCGATTTCACGGATGCAGCGTTCAACATGTTCGGGGGTTATATCAAGATTAACTCCCAGTTTTTCCAACACATCGGCACTACCACAGGCAGAAGATACAGAACGGTTGCCATGTTTGGCTACCTTGACCCCGCAGGCAGAAACCACAAAAGAGACAGTTGTTGAGACATTAAAGGTATTGGTTCCGTCACCGCCGGTGCCTACAACGTCAAGGATAGTCTCCTGATCAAGGTTAATATCATCCCTGTCAATATCCAAAACATTCCGCCCGACCCTGATCGGAGTCGCCCTTTCACGCATAACCCTGGCTGCGCCGGTTATCTCTTCAACCGTTTCACCCTTCATCCGCAGCGCTGTAATAAAAGAACCAATCTGGGCCGGAGTACACTCACCGGACATGATTTGGTTCATCACCTCAATCATCATGCCTTCTGTCAGGTTGTTTCTTTCAACAACTCGCGCTATGGCTTGTCTTATCATATAGTTAACCTGTTGAAAAAGAAATGGGGATGTTGCCATCCCCATAATTAAAAGTTATAAAACAATTAAGGTCATTTTCCGTCTGTAATCCTTTTAATGGCTTCCTTAATCATTGCCTCTGCCAGATCCGGCACTACTTCCCAGACAATACGTTCAATGGTTTCTCTGGATGCAGAAAGCAGGACAGCTCTCACCTGATCTTCTGTTAGACCAGCAGCAGACTGAGTAGCGGCCACCGGGGCTGCCGACATTGTGGCAGCAATCGGATTAACGGTGCCGGAAGGCACATCTGCTACCTTTTCAACAAACGGTTCAACCGGTGCAACCGGCTCAAAGGCATCAGGATTAAACGGGGGATCCGGTTCAGGCGGGTGTGTCTCTGCAACAGCTGATTCAACAAGTTGTTCCGGAGCATTTGCAAGCTCGTCTACAAAGACAAAGTTATCTTCCACATCAGCAGGCATCCAAGATGCGCCGATATCATTCTGATTGTGCTCAAAAGTGGCTGGTATTGAACTATCGTCGTTGATCAGGGCCATTACATCAGGAGCTTCAAATGATGATTCTGAAATCTCAGAGGGTGACTGGGTGGTGAAGGCCCCCCAGGGATCATCAGGTTGTATGGCAGACTCATTATCCTGTGAAGCGAAATCAAAAGGTGATACCGTAACCGACTCCACTACCGGAATATCTGGTGTGACTGGTTTTTTTGGTTCAAGGCTAAATTCGAAGTCTGGTGCCGGGGTAATGTCAGGTACAAATGCAGGTGCAAAGGCAGTAGGCTCCAGGACAAACGGATCATCATGGCTCTCTTCAGAAGTTTTTTCAAGATTTGCTGTTACAGGAGCAACATCTGTTTTTACAGCGGCCTTGCGGGTAAGGCCAAGCTGGTAAAGCTCCTGAACCTTTGTTACAATCTGCTGGGATTCAAACGGCTTGATAATATTTTCATCAGCACCGCACTGTTTTGTCTTTTCAGGATCAGCCTGTTCAAAGGCGCCGGTCATCAGCAGAATCGGACTGGCTGCAAGAGCAGGGTCCTTACGGATTTCTTCACAGACTGCATAACCATTCAAACCAGGCATCTGCGCGTCTATCAGCATGACATCGGGCTTTAGCTCCCTGGCCTTCTGGACTGCATCATTACCGTTGGTTACAATGTTTAGTGAGTAATCGTCAGAGCCGAATATGATGCCGACTACTTTCTGAATTGTGATGCTGTCGTCGGCCAGAAGTATTGAAATCTTGCCCATCTGTACCTCCCGATGAGGATTGCGATGCACTGCGTTGATTGGCGAAATGGTGAAAAACATTTAGCATAGGTGTATTCAAAGTGTCAAGGTTCAGTATTTTTGGGGATTTGTATGGAGAGCCGTTGTTTACCCAATCAATCAGTTATCTTCATAAAGTCTTTCACCTGATTGGTTCGTGTTATTATTTATTATAAGCATTAAATTGCTTTGCGACCTTTGCGTCTTTGCGGTAAATAACTGTCATTTTTAGTTTTACTGTATCCTGAATTCTATCTTTCTTAAGACAGCTCCTGTTTCATCTTTTACTTCAACCTGCCAGTTCCCCCTGCTCGATGCACCTATCGGCATAGTGCTGTAAACCCGCCAGTTTTTTCCCTTAATCGGAAGTTCGGTTTCTTTTAAAACTTGGCCATCTTGTATCCACAGATGTTTGATGACTGTTTCATCGGCGTCTGTAAGAACAGTGCGGGTGAAGCAGTAAATGTTTTTTATGCTCTGATAGGAGATGCGATGAACCGAATCTATAGGCTTTCCTTTTAATACTCTGGTGGTAACAGCCAGCTCTGTAATTTTCAGGGTTGCTGCATGGACTGAAGCGGCCATACAAAAGGTCTGTAAAAATACTGCCAGAATCAAATACAGTCTTTTCATTCTGAATCTCCATACAATCAGGTACGGTAATCTGCGTTTATACTCACATATTCGTGCGAGATATCTGAGGTATATACAGTTGCCTGCCCTTTGCCAACTCCAAGATCTACCGTTACTGTAAACTCCTTGTTGCGTAACACCAATGTTCCCAGTGCCTCGGCATCTCCTCCGGCAAATATTCCTCCACTGGCCATACAGATATCATCAAACCATAAAGATAATGCATCAGGGTCAAGCTCAGCCCCTGAATAGCCCACTGCAGCAAATATCCTGCCCCAATTGGCATCCTGCCCAAAGAAGGCTGTCTTGACAAGGCATGAATTTGACACTGCCATTGCGGCACGTCTGGCATCAGCATCGGATACAGCACCAGTTATCCTGATTTCAACAAATTTGGTTGCGCCTTCACCATCCTTTACAATCTGTTTTGCCAATTCCAGCAAAACCTGATCCAGCATATCTGCAAACTGAATAGCCTCGGGCGTATCTTCACAGATCAAGTCGGTTCCTGCAGCCCCATTGGCCATCAAAAGGCAGGTGTCATTGGTTGATGTATCTCCATCAACCGTTATGATATTAAAGGAACGATCAACAGCAGAACTTAAACATCTCTTAATCCAGTTGGCATCAAGAGCGGCATCGGTCAGCACAAAAGACAGCATGGTGGCCATGTTGGGCATGATCATTCCTGCCCCTTTGGCAATCCCAGCTATGGTGTAGTTAACACCTTTAATGGTTCCTGTCCTGACTGCTGTTTTGGGAAATGTATCCGTTGTCATAATTGCCAGCGCCAAGTCATCCAGCGATGCCTTGCCACATTCTGCTGCAAGTCTGGGGAGAGCAGATTTCAAACGCTCCATTGGCATGGGCACGCCGATTACGCCGGTGGATGATACTTGAATCAATTCAGCGTCAATTCCCAGATATTCAGCCAGTAAAAGGGTGGTCTCACGTGCATCAGACATCCCTTGAACACCGGTACAGGCATTGGCGTTTCCGCTGTTTACCACTAGCGCCTGTGCCGTACCTTTTGAAATCCTTTCGGCAGACAGCAGTACCGGAGCTGCCTTGACTTTATTGGTTGTAAAGACCGCCGCGGCCGCAGCGGGTGAATCTGAAAATATCAGCCCCAGGTCCTTGCGGCCAGGTTTTTTGATGGCTGCTTCCACAGCAGCAAAACGATATCCTTTAGGTGTCATGTTTATTTCCCGCAGCATTTTTTGTATTTTTTACCAGATCCGCATGGGCAAGGTTCATTTCTTCCAACCAGTTTCTGGCTCTTAACCGGCTCAACTGGTGTTTCATCACTTACTGTAAGTGATTGGAACATCTTGCGGCTACGTTCAACCTGTTCCTCTTCCAGCTCTTCAATATCCTCTTCCTTTTGAATCTGAACCCAGAATACCTTTTCAACTGTTTCTTCACGGATTCTGATGATCATCTCCATAAAGAGCTGATAGGCCTCCTTCTTATACTCCTGCTTGGGGTCTTTCTGGCCATAACCGCGCAGGCCTATCCCTTCTTTAAGATGGTCAATATTAAGCAGGTGGTCTTTCCAGTGTACATCAATGGCCTGAAGCATCACAACCCGTATCAGATGATCCATCAGTTCATCACCCAACTCCTCAGCCTTGCGGGAAATAATGGCCCCCGTCTGTTCCAGCAGCATGTTTTTAAGCCCATCAGCATTCAGACGTGCAATCATCTCGCGTGAGAGTTCCAACTGTAGTGAGAAACAGCGGAATACCGTCTCGTAAAGCGACTCCCAGTCCCAATCCAGTGGTGCATCTTTTTCAAATGCAAATGCCTTGACCATGTCATCAACAGTATCGCCGAGCATCTCCATGAAACTCTCGCGGATATCTTCTCCGGCCAGAATCTCCCTGCGCTGGGTGTAGATCACCTCACGCTGCTTGTTCATAACATCATCATAATCTATCAGGTGTTTACGTATCTCAAAGTTGTGGGCCTCCACCTTTTTCTGGGCATTTTCAATGGACTTGTTGATCATGGTGTGGGTGATTGCCTCACCCTCTTCAATCTTGAGGAAGTCCATTATCTTGGCAACCCGTTCTGAGCCAAATATCCTTAGCAGGTCATCCTGTAATGAGAGGTAGAACCTGGATGAGCCGGGATCCCCCTGGCGACCTGAACGTCCACGCAACTGATTGTCAATCCTGCGGGATTCGTGTCGTTCCGTGCCTATGATATGCAGACCCCCCAGGCTTACAATCTCGTCATGTTCTTTGGTACACTGGATTTTAAACTGATCAAGCATTACGCCAATCTGTTCTTCAGTTGCGCCCGGATTATCAAGCAGCCACTGTTTCAGGAGTCCCTCAGGATTACCCCCTAACACAATGTCAGTACCACGGCCTGCCATGTTTGTGGCGATGGTAATGGCATTTTTTCTGCCTGCCTGGGAAACAATCTCAGCCTCTTTTTCATGTTGCTTGGCGTTAAGGACATAGTGAGGGATACCAGTTGTGCGTAACAGCTCGGAGAGTGTTTCAGATTTTTCTATTGAGATAGTACCCACCAGACAGGGCTGTCCCTTTGCATAATGCTCCTTGATGTCCTTGATAACAGCGTCAAACTTTTCCTTTTCAGTTTTGTAAATCACATCCGGGTAGTCTGGACGCAATAAGGGACGATTGGTGGGTATGACCGTCACATCCAGCTTGTAAATCTTGTGAAACTCCTCTGCCTCAGTGTCAGCCGTACCGGTCATTCCGGAAAGTTTTGCATACATCCGGAAATAGTTCTGGAAGGTAATGGTAGCAAGTGTCTGATTCTCGCTTTCTATCCGCACCCCCTCCTTGGCCTCAACAGCCTGGTGCAGACCGTCTGACCAACGCCTGCCTGGCATCAGACGTCCGGTAAATTCATCAACAATCAGGACTTCGCCATCCTTTACCACATAATCCACATCCCTCTTGTACATGGCATGGGCGCGCAGCGCCTGGTTTACATGGTGCAGGGTTTCTATATTACGAGGATCATAGAGATTTTCCACCTTAAGCAGCTTCTCTACTCTGGCAACCCCCTGTTCGGTCAAGGTAGCACTCTTGGCCTTTTCATCAATTGTATAATCTCCGGTATAGACCTTCTTCTTGCCGGACAATGTGTTGGCCTCAACATCCTTGGCTTCGCCACGCTCCAGTTTCGGAATTATCTGATTAATAATATAATATTTATCGGTGGACTCTTCTGTGGGGCCCGAGATAATCAACGGGGTTCTTGCCTCATCAATCAGGATCGAGTCAACTTCGTCAACAACGGCAAAATTGAAACCGCGCTGCACGTAGTCGTCCAGTGAAAACTTCATGTTATCACGCAGGTAATCAAAGCCAAATTCGTTGTTGGTTCCATATGTGATATCAGCGGCATAGCTTTCACGTCGCTGGTGATCATCCAGGCCATGTACAATAACGCCCACCTGCAGCCCGAGAAAACCGTACAGGCGCCCCATCCATTCAGCGTCACGTCTGGCCAGGTAGTCGTTAACAGTGACGACATGCACCCCTTTTCCAGAAATAGCGTTAAGATATGCAGCCAGTGTAGCAACAAGGGTCTTTCCCTCACCGGTCTTCATCTCTGCAATCTTTCCTGAATGAAGGGTCATGCCGCCTATCAACTGTACGTCAAAGTGCCTCATCCCCAGCACTCGACGTCCACCTTCTCGACAGACCGCAAAGGCCTCCGGCAACAGTGCATCAAGGGACTCCCCGCGACCGTATCGTTCCTTGAATTCCGCTGTCTTTAACTGCAACTGTTCATCAGAAAGTGCCTGAGTCTGAGGCTCCAGGGCGTTTACTCTGGCTACAATCGGCCACATTTTTTTAAGTTCACGTTCGTTTTTACTTCCAATGACCTTACGTATCAAGGTGCTGAGCATTATCTGTCTCCAGTTTTGTTTGTATGGGGGTGCGAAAAACATTGAATAATAACACGGAAGAGGTGAGACACTCAACCTAAAACGGGTTATTGGGGGTTATTGGGGTTATTGGAGAGGCTCTTGCAAAAAGATTGTCATCCCCGCAGGCCTCTATCGGGGATATGGTTTTTCAGGCAGTTACAAACCAGATTCCCGATTACATCCTCGTAAATGACAGAATTGCTAGACTTTTGCAAAAGCCTCACAAATTTAATGGAGCATTAACGGATTTTCTTTTTGAAAGTACTGTCACCGTAATAAACAAAGCGGCGCCTGATACGAATATTCCGAGCAACATATAGAACGGGTGGGATACAAACAGCACAACTGGAGTCAGCATATAGCGTGTTGCAGTACGTATGCTGTTATGACGGCTTATAAAATCTGCAATCGGGGGACTTGTTGCATAGTACAGCCTTACAAAAAATCTGCCCGGTTTGTTTGTAAGCAAGAACCTATCTCTAAAATCCCGTAATACCTGCACCTTCGGGTGCAGATAACTTCCAAATGCTGCTGTAGCAATAAAACATCCGCCTCCGCCACCAGTTGCCTGACTTACAGCAGTAACAGTGGTGCTGCCGATCACCTGTTTTCCCTGTTTGTCAGTTACGCGCAAACGTATCTGGTAACTGCCGGCAAAGCCTAAAACCGTACTTGCAGCAGTGGTCCCGGATTGGGTATGGAATACCCCATCCCCCATATCCCACTCATAAAGTACTATGTCTGATATTCCTGAAATAACAGCATTAATAGTTGTAACCAACGGTGCAAATCCAAAGGACGGTGCAGCAGAAAGTTGCACCGTGGAGCCGCCTGCATTAATCGGAAAACTGGTACCAGAACCATTTACCTGCAAAAAAGTCCCGGTTGCCGAGCCAGGCACAAAAGCCGTAATCGAAGTATCACTCCAGGATGTTGCGTTCAATTGAAGATTTCCTGCCATTAAACTGCCTGGTAAAGAACCAAAATTTGCGCCGGTTATTACAACAGTTCCACCTTCAAAAGGTATGGTGTATGGAGTTACATTAAAGATAGCAGGAAGATCACCAATACCAAGTGATTTTGAGAGGTTTAACCTTCCGCCGGTAATGGTTGATGTGTAACCGGCCGTTACATCAACTCCATTAAGGATTCGGGCCTTAACCTGATAGTGGGTCAGGTTTGGAAAGTTGCCCCAAATAAGGGCCATTGCTCCGGCTACATGAGGAGCTGCTGTTGATGTACCGGCTATACTGCGGTACTGCATATTTCCATTGTTAAGCCAGACCGTGCTGAGTATGGCATTGCTGGAACCTGTAGAGACACCACCTGGTGCCGCCAGATCTACTGTGTGGCGACCATAGTCCGAATAGTTTGCAAGTGTATCTGTTCGGGTTGCAGCAGCAACGCTGGTGTTGTTTGGAAGTCTGATGGAGGCAGGATATATATTGATATTATCCAGATCCGAAGATTTGTTTCCTGCTGCGGAAACTATCAGCACTCCGGCCTGATCCGCAACAGTAAAGGCTTCACGCAGTGATTTTATATCATTGATATAAATAGGATTTTCATCTACTTCAAAACTCAGGTTAATAATTTTTGCCTGTTTGGACATGGCATATTCAATTGCCTTCAAAACATCGCTCAGTTGTCCACTACCGCTGGAGCCATGCAGAAACTTGACTGCCATAACCTTAACAGCCCAGTTAATGCCGCTAACTCCCAGGTTATTGTTACCTACTGCCCCTACAATGCCAGACAGATGGGTGCCATGGCTGTCTGTAGTGTCATCATCCCAGGGATCGCCAGTACCCCGGATTCCACCAAAATTAGCCCCGTAAAAATCATCCACAATACCGTTTGAATCATCATCAATACCGTTGGCAGGGATCTCACCAGGATTGGTCCAAAGATTGGCGATCAGATCAGGATGGGTATATGCGATTCCGGTATCCAGTACAGCTACGACAACATTTTGGCTGCCGGTAAAACGGTCCCAGGCAGCAGGTGCCGAAATAAGAGGAAGGTTCCATTGTGAAGAATACTGTGTATCCGAGGGGATTGCTGCCTTTTTTAAACGGTAGTTAGGCTCGGCATACAGTACATTGGGATCATTACGGTATGATTCCAGCGCTTCCTTTACGCTGACCCCGTCTGCAAGACGAACATGGTTCAGCTTTAGACGAGAATAGTAGCGCAACCTGTCAGATTTATGTGCAACAAGGCTTTTGGTTGCCTTTGCGGAGTCTTTGAATCTGACAAGCAGCTCCCCCTCTTTGTAGCGCGGGACAAGGGGCGATTCAGTCGGGTATGCATTTACCATTGAAAAAAACAGAAGCAGCAGGCAGGTACAGAGGGATATCAGATGTACAGCTTTCATGTTGTGACCGTCCGGTTAGTCTCTTTAGAGTTTAATCTTGCCAGAGCATATTAAAAAATAATGGTAACTACTCAGGTAGGCTAACGTGCTGATAAATATGAGAAATAATACAGCCATTAAAATACACTCAAACTGCTTGAAAAAAATAAAACTCTGTAAGTACAGATCGTTACAAAACAGATGTTTTGATGCTTTGCAAACCAACAACCTGCTGAATTGTTGTTATTCAAATAGAACAAGGCACCTGAGTAGTTACAAGTAATAATGATAGAGCGGGATCAAGTGGATCAAATGTGCAGTGACGCATAACTCTACAACGTCAGTCAGTATTTTTGTGCACTATAAATTGTGTCATACTCAGAGTAACACCGCTTCATATTGTGCCAGATGCTATCAAGGTGCGTTGTAGGGATAAAGAAAGCAGGATGTTCAATCCCCCTTATTTCATCTTATTTCCCTTCTGTCAAGTTTACACATCTGGACATCTGACTTGCATCTACAGCATTTTAATGTTATAGCCCATATAAATTAAAGATTGCATTTGAGAGTTACCTTCAAAAATATCCACGGCTAATGATTTTCCACACACTTCAACAGGTTCATTTTAATACATTTATTTTTCTGAGAGGATACCCATAAGTGCCATGACAACTTTTATTACGTTTATCCATATCCTTATCTGCTTTTTTATAATCGGTGTAGTTCTGCTTCAATCTGGAAAAGGCGCTGAAATGGGCGCTTCTTTCGGTAGTGGCGGTGGAAGCCAGTCTGTATTTGGCGCTGGTGGGGGAAGTAATTTTATGACCAAACTTACAACAGCCGCTGCAATAATCTTTATGCTTACATCACTGACCCTGGCCTATTTTTCAGGTCATCTGCCATCAGCTTCCATCATGTCCGGTAAGCAGGCACCAAAAGCTGCCACCACTCCTGCGCAACCTCAACCAGCCTCACCTGCACCGGCACAAACTGCACCAACACAACCTGCACCGGTAAAGTAAAATCATAAATATTCTGCGAACGGCATCTTAATGCGGTTTATGTAGGGGCAAGGCATGCCTTGCCCCCTACATGCCAGCCTTTGATCTTCTTGACAGCAATTGAGAAGCACTAATGCCTCATATGCGCGGCGCAGCGCGCCGTAACTGCATTCCCAGGCAGCGCGTGGGAACGAGACCAACCCGACCTGCAGCGTCAATGAAAACTGCAATTTCATGCCATTTGAAGTATAATGCCTCATATACACGGTGCAGCTCTCCGTAACTGTATTCCCACGCAGCGCGTGGGAACGAGAACCAAACAGCAAGGATCGCGGTTTTCAAATAACTGTCCCGTGCAGATGTTTCAGGCGTTCCAGTTCGCTGACAAGGGCCGGTATTACTACCGGTTTGGTCAGGTATCCGTCAAATCCATCAGCCAGAAACTTCTCCCGATCTCCATGCAGCGCGTAGGCGGTCAGTGCGATAATCGGAATGTGGCCACCGATTCTCAGTTCCTGCTCCCGTATGATTGAGACAGCAACGCAGCCATCCATCACAGGCATCTGGATGTCCATCAGTATCATGTCAAAACCACCCCGTTGCCACATATCAACCGCTTCCCTGCCGTTAACTGCAATCCGGGATATATGCCCAATTCTCTTAAGCATCGCAGCAGTTGTCCATGCGTTCAGATTGTTATCTTCGACAACCAGCAGGTTCAAGGCAGATCCGTTGGCAGGTACAGGCATCTGCTGATTCTGCATATCAGGCCCTTCCTCTGTCTGTTCAGAGACAAGAAACGGCAGTTCTACAATAAAGGTTGATCCAGTACCGTACTCAGACTCAGCCCTGATACTTCCCCCCATCAAATCGGCAAGTTTGCGGCAGATGGGCAGTCCCAGCCCACTGCCTCCGAATCTGCGTGTGGTTGAGCTGTCAGCCTGTTCAAAGTGATTGAAAACCCTGGATAGTGTCTCTGGTTTCATTCCGATACCGGTATCTCTTACCGCCAGTCTGAGCTTAACGGACTTTTTGTCCTGTATCGGACTGGCTGTTACCGATATGTCTATACTACCGGTTTTTGTGAACTTGATTGCATTGCCCAGCAGGTTAAGCAGTATCTGTTTTAGACGCAGCGAATCGCCGCGTAACAGTTCCGGAAGCTGTTGTTGTATCGTGGTGGTCAGATGCAGACCTTTCTGACTGATACTGGCGGACTGGCTGGTGACGACCTCTTGTATGACCTGCTCCAGAGAGAAATCTGCCACTTCAAGCAGCAGCTTGCCGGATTCTATCCTGGAGAGGTCAAGTATGTCGTTGATCAGAGACAACAGGTTGTTAAAGGACAGTTCCAGGTTATCCAGATACTCCTGCTGTTCAGAAGAGAGGCTGGTAAATCGCAGCAACTGGGCCATGCCGATCATTCCGTTCATCGGGGTGCGAATTTCATGGGACATATTGGCCAGAAACTCGCTCTTGGACCGGTTTGCTATCTCGGCAGCCTCTTTGGCTGCGGCAAGTTCCTGCTCTGCCTGTTTACGATCGGTAATATCCTGTAATGACCCAAACAGGCGTACGACAATATTATTCTCGCCCATCTCGGCAAATCCCCGTACCAGACAGGTACGAACAGCACCATCCCTGCGAGTGATACGTAATTCCAGCTCGTAAGGGGTGCCATGTTGCAGGGCTGCCTCAACCGCTTGTCTGAGTTTTTGCATATCATCTGCATCATAGTACAATTCATGTTCCGCAAAGGAAGGGGCGCCATTGGCCGGATCAAGCTGGAATAATCGGAACAGCTCATCTGACCAGGTAACCTTATCGCCGACAACCACCCACTCCCAACCACCTACATGGGCGATGGCTTCAGTGCGGGTCAGCATTTCCTGGTTACGGTGCAAGGCCGTTTCTGCATCAAGGCGTGCCAGTTCAGCGGCAGCACTGACCGCCACCATTTGCAGCGTTGTTTCAGCCAGTTTCCTGTTCTCAAGCGGGCCCCGTCCGATCACTGCGATCAACCCGATCGGACGGTCATCATGGCTCCAGAGTGTAACGCCCAGGTAGCTTTCAGCCCGTAGCTCCTGCAGCACTTCATCGTGGGGAAACAGCCGGACAACACCGGTCGGGAAGCAACAGATCTGTTTGCCAACCACTTCACCGCAGGGGGTATCCTTAAGGGCGTAGGTGACGTTATCTTCAAAAATGCCGTCATGCCAGACCGAGAGAGTGGTGGCGTTCAGGCCATCCCCCACCAGTCGGTCTATGCAGACAAACTCCATCTCCAGATGAGTGCCCAGAAAAACTGCCAGATCATCAAAAAAACTGCGATCAGAAGGCATTCTGTGTCTTTGCACCAGAAAAGTCAGTACCTGTTCTGTCTTTTTTTGATCAGTAATGTCCCTGGCAATGCCAAAGATCCCTATAATTTGACCAGTCTCATTGTTAATCGAGTATTTACGGTTATCAACCCAACCCTTCCTGCCTTGACTGGTCTGGTATTCCTGGTCTTCATGGGTTACCTTAACCCCGGAAAATATCTTCTTTTCAAGGCGGTAATAATTGTCAGCGTGTTCCTCAGGAAATAGGTCATAGTCGGTCTGGCCCAGCAGGTCGGCCAGGCACTCGGTTGTCGGGCACCTAGATATAAGCAACTGGTTTGCACCGGTGTAGACATGGTTGCGATCTTTAAAATATACGTAATCTTCAGTGTTATCCATGATGGCCAGCAAGGTAGCCATTGAGGAGACTGCATTGTCAAGCGTCCTGTTAAGGCTCTTGGCATCCTGCAGCAGCAGTTCAAGAAAAATGCCGCTACCTTCAACCATCCGTTTTTCGTAAGCACCCCTGATACAGCGGATTTTATCATTGGCCTGCCGGAGCCGGATATTGAAGCTGCCAGTACTGGTTTTCAGATCAGGGGAGAACAGAAGTTCAGCAATGTCATCATCGTGGGGGTGGATCAGGCTCTTCAAAGAGACGCTGCCGGAGAGGAATTCATGCGGGTTATAGCCAAGTAATGCTTCAATACTATCGCTGACCGACAACACCGGCAAATTCACGGAAAGCGCCATGATACAGGTTGCTTCAAAGGGAACTGTAGATTTGTTTATTTCCTTTTCCACTGTAGCTACCTCGCCCCCCCATATCTGCCCACCAAGACAGATTGAAGGTACAAGATATTTATATCACTATTTTTTTAAATTACAAGCTGTCAACAAAATGTTGCAATTTTGTAACCATGCAACTAAATCAGGTAGTGCAGGCAGGATGCCTGCGCCCCTCAATTGTTCTTTAATCTGAGCCTCTTGCAAAAGTCCCGAATTGTGTCATTCCGGCAGGCTTTAAGCCGGAATCCAGATTTTAACTGACTGAAAAGACTGGATCCCCGATAGAGGCATTCGGGGATGACAAGCTATATGAAAGAGCCTCTGAATAGTTAAAAAATCTGAACTCCTGGACGCTATTTGGGGAGGGTATGATGGTATGGTTCGTAATGATTAATTATGTCAGAAGGGGCGAATCTTGTATTCGCAAGGAATCAGCACAAACGGAGCAGGGCGATCACAAAAAAAGGCGATCACAAGGATCGCCCCTACCAAAAAAAACGGGCTCTGTAATGAGCCCGTAAAGTTTCAAGTAGATTGGATTTGTTTTTTATTTGACGGTTAAATCATTATGCATGTTTAATCCTAAGTAATCATTTGCCACAACATCTGCCTCTTTTTCTTCTTCAATGCCCAAGATCAGCTCGTTTATATTGATGTTATCCTGATTAATCCTGTCAATCCTTCTGGCACCAAGATACCTAGACAGATAATACGGGGTGTCCATGGAAGAAATAACTACACGGTGTTCGGCAGATGAGGCATGTATCATCTTGCGATTGCCAAGGTAGATGCCAACATGTGAGGCAAACGGGGCATATGTGCGAAAAAAAACAAGATCGCCACGTCTCAGATCTCCTTGGGGCACCTCATTTCCGATTCTGAACTGTTCACGGGCAGTACGTGGAAGAGAGATTTTTTGTTCACGAAAGACCTGCTGCGTAAAACTGGAACAGTCCAGTGCGCTACGACTGTTGCCTCCAAAACGATAACGGGCCCCCAAAAAACCAAATGCAGATTTCTGAAGAGTTGAAAAACCAGTAACAGACGAATTCTCTTCAATATTCTTAGCCAGATTCACTGGTGTATCAATATCAATATCAATATCAGATAGTTCTGCCAGGGTTGTGTTCAATTCCTGTTCATTCAGCAGGTTACTATTTACCAGTTCAAGTCGTTTTCCACGTGACTGACGTGCAGCAGTCAGATCACAGGTTGCGGCAGTATCAGCAAGAGCTAGTACCTGTCCAGGCTTTACCCTGTTTGCTTTCAATTTATTGATACGACGAAGATCAGACATCTTTTTGCCAGTTTTTTTGGCTATTTTGGGAAGGCTGTCACCTTTGACAACAGTATAGGTGCCAGAAGTTTCGTTTGCTGGCTGTTTTTCAGCTCTTGTGGGAATAATAAGTCTGGTGCCCTTTTTAATGCGTGTACTGCTGAGATTGTTTGCCTCTTTAAGTTCATCTAATGAAACATTATATTTACGTGCTATTCCAGGTAATGTCTCACTGGTTCTTACCTGATGTGTTTTGGAGGCAAATGCCGAAAGCGGAAGGGTCAGTAACATCATACAAATAGTTGTTACAAAACGTTTGCGTTGTTTCATCCAACGTCCTCCTTGCTATAAAATTTTTGAAACGATTTTATAGCTTATATAACAACCATCTTTTTTAGTCAAGTTCTGACATTCAAAAAAACGGAATATTAAAGTTAACTTACTATTATTACTTGTTTTTATTTACACTGGTTTTTGGGCTTTGGTTGGGAGTTCTTGGGGGCTGTTTGGCTATTATCAGGTGTTTAATCCTTTCATAAACGGATTCAGGTAGAACCTTGCGGGAAACAAGCTGTGCCTTGTTTGCATATGGACGCTTGGCAACAATCATTGCAACCGCAGCATCACCAAGCCCGGGGATAGCCTTCAACTCTGCCTGGCCTGACGTATTTATATCTATAAGTTCACGTTTGGATATTTTAGTTCTGGGAGCTTTTTTTACAGCCCCAACCTTATCATCCTGTTTCGCTGTTTCAGTTGCAAATCCCTGGTGAACCCATACTGTCAGTAAAGCTATAATGAGAATCAAGCGAGCAGATACAACTTTCATTTTTCCCACCTTTAAATCAGTATAATTCATACATGCCAGGTCAGATACCAACTGTTTGCAGATTGTCGGCCATTATAAACAGTTTATTAATTCAGTTTAAACTGCCATAGCTGTGCAAACCTGACAACAGCAGGTTTACGCCAAGATAACAGAAGATGGTAGCCATAAAGCCTATAATTGAAAGCCAGGCTGCTCTTTTGCCGACCCAGCCTTTTGTAAAGCGGGCATGCAGAAAGGCGGCATAGATAAACCATACTATCAGAGACCAGGTTTCTTTGGGGTCCCAACTCCAGTAGGTACCCCATGCATAGTTAGCCCAAGCCGCTCCTGTTATTATGCCGAGTGTCAGAAGGGGAAAGCCGACCATAATCGCCTTGTAGTTAAGGTCATCCAGTACCCTTGTAGGGGGAAAATGGGACATCATACCACCGGCTGCCTCAGTGTTTTTTTCTTCACTTCTTGACTTGATCAGATACATTCCTGAAACACCGCAGGCCACAGCGAATGCCGCATATCCTAGAAAACAGGTAATTACATGATACAGCAGCCAGTTACTCTGCAGGGCAGGCATCAGGGGATTTATATCAGCCGGCAGATACATCTGTGCCCACGCCATGCCCAGCAGTGCAAACGGCATAACAAAGGCACCAATAACTCTGTATCTGTATTTTATATCTATAATTCCAAAAATCAGCACTATGCTCCATGCAAAAAACACAACTGACTCATAGAGGTTTGACATCGGCGCATGTCCCATCCCTATATCGTAAGACTCCTTCCACCTGAACCCTATGGCAACTGTCTGAATGGCAAAGCCAAGCCAGGCCAATGCAGAACCGGCGGTTCCGGCAATCTTGTTGCGACTGGCCAGAAAACCGAAAAAAGCCAGCATGGAAAGCATATAAAATATTGTGGTGACATTAAAGAGTTTAGCACTCAGCATTAAGTTCAATCCTCCGCTTAAATGTTCTGCCTGTTAAATTCATCGGCCAGAGCGTCAAACGCTATCGTAAATCCGGGCTGGTTCTTGCTGGCATTACCGTACATCCGTGCATAGCCGTGCTGCACCACAATCCATACCCGCTTGTGTGAGATGAAAAAGGCGATGCACAGGCCAACGCACATCATTATACAGCCGATCCAGACCACCCACACACCAGGGTCCTTGTTAACCTGCAAACCGGTATACAACTTTGCATCGGTGCCGGTAAATACGAAGATCAGCTTGTCACCGCGCAGTTCATCCAGTTCAGGTCTGTTTTTATAAACCTTGAAGAATTTAGGTTCCGGTTCTTGATCTTTTATCCCCACTACAGCAGCCAGACCTTCACCAGGATTATCAGTCAGATCAACAATAGCGGCAAGTCTTCCATCTGGCAGACGGGTATGGGCACCTGGCCTCAATGCAATCTGTTCAAGCTTGCCGTTTTCGCGATCTCTAATTGTAAAATAAAAAGTAGTTGGATTATTGGCCTGGCCATATGATGACTGGTAAAAGGTGATTCCCTTGTAGGTAAGTGGTTCATTAACAATCACCCTGGCATGTTTGTAACCCGGTATTTCCTTGCCCTGTTCTGTCAGGGTAAGAATGCTCTTGAACTCTTTTGGCATTTGCGGGCCACCACCAGGTGAATCATAGAATGTGACAGTAAACTGATCACACCTGACCTCAAAACCCAGTGGAATATCCTTGTCATTTCTTGACTTGACTGTATTGATTGTTTCACCCTCAACGATAGCGACAAAGCCTTTATAGCCCCAGATATTACCGATGATGGTTCCTGCCATGATCACAAGAATGCTGGCATGTACAACATAAACCCCCAAACGGCACCATGGATTTTTCTGGGCAAAAAGGTGATACTGATTACCTGCCTGGGTAATCACAGGTTTCGCAAAGCTTGACTCAATAAATGCAGCCAGTTTATCGCGTGATTCGTCAATGGAACCCTGCAGCTTGAAATCTTTGCACATAAATATCTTTTGCTGGGTTTCGGAGATGGTTACTGCCGGTTCCCTGATAAATGTAAAAACGTGCGGCAAGCGCTTGATTGAGCAGGCGATCAGATTAATACTGAAGATCGCAAGCAGCGCAAGAAACCACCAAGAATGGTACATATCAAAAAAGCCGAGCTTATCGTAAAAAGCCCTTCTCGCTGTGCTGATTGTAGCCCAGTAACGTTCATCAATATTTGGATATTGGGGGATGATCGTACCGATAATCGAGGTAATTGCAAGTGTGATTAAAAGGAAAAGCGTCAGTTTGAGAGAACAGAAAAAATCCCATACCTGCTGCATAATGCCGCGTTGATTGGTACCCACAGAATACTCCGTTATAAAATTTAAATATAATTAGTTACTGAAGACAAAAATGATTTACGACCATTTCTGTCTTGAATTGATGTTATAGCCCATCTTCAAAAAAATGGGTAGCTGTTTTTTATAAAAAAAGAGGGACAACAGCTACCCGTTGTCCCTTTTGTACAGCTTGTAACAGCCAGCCTACTTCTTGTGGCATTCACCACACTTGGCAGGACCTTTCTTCATTTCTTTATGACACTTCCAACAGAGCTTGTCATGACCAACTGACTTATTCATTGCAATCTTCTTGGAGTTACCTTCGTGACACTTTGTACAACCCAGCTTCATATGGGCCTTGTGCGGGAAGGCTACCTTACCCTGGCTACCGCCCTTGTACTCATAGCTGTCTTGAGCAGCAGCAAAAGCTGAACCTGCAAAGGCAACAACAGCAAACATGGCAATAATGGCTTTTTTCATCTTACTACCTCCTTGGTTTGTGTATACAAAAGATAGTGGGAATTAAACATAGCCCACAAATAAATGTCAAGCATTAAGCGTTCCAAAAAGTCAATCAGTCGCGAAAAAGGGCTTTTTTACCAATGTCATGGCGGAACTGCATACCACGCCACGCAATTTTTTCAACCCCCTGATAAGCCTGCTCAATAGCCGCAGCAACACTGTTTCCCAATCCTGTAACACCCAAAACACGACCACCGGCGGTTACTGTATGCCCATTTTTTTCAGCAGTGCCTGCATGGAAAACGGTTACGTCCTGTAACTGTTCCGCTGCCTCAATTCCGGTAATTATGTCTCCTTTAGGGTATTCCCCAGGATAACCTTCGGCTGCCATTACGACACATACAGCAGCCTTTTCGTCCCATTCAATGGTCTGACCGGAAATATCGCCTTCAGCAACAGCGGCCAGAACCGGCACAAGATCAGATTTCATGCGCATCAGTAAAGGCTGACATTCAGGGTCACCAAAACGGGCATTAAACTCAAGGGTCTTTACCTCACCATCCTTAATCATCAGTCCTGCATAGAGAACCCCCTGATAGGGGCAACCCTCTGCCGCCATACCGACAACAGCCCGCTGGACCACCTGTTCCATCGCTTTTTGGTGTATTTCCTCAGTCACCGCCGGTGCAGGAGAATAGGCCCCCATACCGCCGGTATTGGGGCCCAGGTCACCATCAAAGATAGCCTTGTGATCCTGAGCAGATGCCAGAGGAATCAGATTCCTGCCATCAGTTACAACCAGAAATGATGCCTCTTCACCGGTTAGAAATTCCTCGATCACCACCCGTGAACCGGCTTCTCCAAAAGTGTTACCTGAAAGCATCTCCTTAACTGCCGCTAAAGCTTCCTGTTCTGTACCGGCAATAATTACACCCTTACCTGCTGCCAGCCCATCGGCCTTTACCACTATTGGCGCACCGGTCTTTAAAATAAAAGCCTCGGCAGCGTCTATATCGGTAAAGACTCCGTAGGCAGCAGTTGGGATTCCATATTTATGCATCAGATCCTTGGAAAAAGCCTTGCTGGACTCAATCCTGGCAGCAAAACGGGTGGGACCGAATATTTTGATGCCATATTCCCTGAACAGATCCACAATCCCTAGTGATAGCGGTAACTCTGGACCTACAACAGCTAGATCTATTCCCTCTGATTTGGCAAAACCAAGCAGCTTGTCAATCTCATCCACCTTAATCGGAAGGTTGGTGGCATGTCTGGCAGTGCCAGGATTACCAGGAGCACAGAATATCTGTGAAACAAGAGGAGACTTGGCTATTTTCCAGACAAGTGCATGTTCACGACCGCCACCACCTATAACAAGTATTTTCATACTTTCACCTCAATGCCTGAAATGCCTCATTTTTGTAAATACCATTGCCATGCCATGCTCATTGGCAGCCTGAATAACCTCTTCATCCCTGACTGATCCGCCAGGCTGAATAATGGCAGTAACTCCGGCATCAGCAGCAGCGTCAACCCCATCCCGGAAGGGGAAAAATGCATCCGAGGCCAGCACGCTTCCCTTGATTGACAGCAGTGCCTTCTGAACTGCTATCTTGGAAGAATCTACCCTGGACATCTGACCGGCTCCAATTCCGATTGTCTGATCTTTATTGGTAAAGACAATCGCATTGGATTTGACATGCTTGCAAACACGCCATGCAAAATCAAGGGCCTCAAGTTCATGGGAGGTCGGCTGGCGTTCCGTCACTATCCTGCAGTCAGAAGCTGCCACCATCCCCAGATCACGCCCCTGCAGCAGGAGACCACCCACCACTCTCTTCAGGTCATAACCGGTCTGCAGATGGCCTGCCAACATATTAACCTGCATTACCCGTACATTCTTTTTGGCGGTAAAGATTTTCAGCGCCTCTTCATCATAACCCGGGGCTATCACCGCCTCCAGGAAAGTAGAGGTCAGTTCACGGGCTGCCGCAGCATCAACTGTTCTGTTAAACCCCACTATACCGCCAAAGGCCGATACCGGATCGCACTCACGGGCCTTGAGGTAGGCGGAGACCGTTGAGTCCCCAAGTGCAACTCCACACGGGTTTGTATGTTTAATAATTACAGCAGCAGGCTTGTCTATAAATTCTTTGACTGTTTCAATAGCAGCATCAAGATCAATAATATTGTTAAAGGAAAGTTCCTTGCCCTGTAGCTGGACAGCATTAGAGACACACGGTTCACTAATATTGTGTTCCACATAGAATGCAGCAGACTGATGAGGATTTTCACCATAGCGCAGGTCCTGCGCCTTTTTTACCTGAATCGTAAAGGTCTGGGGATATTCTGCTACTGTGTCACCAAGACGGCTCCCAAGCCAGTTGGATATGGCCCCGTCATATAAGGCTGTATGCTGATAGACCTTGACAGCCAGCCTGAAATTGGTTTTTGCAGATACGCAACCACTATTTGCAGCCATTTCCTCCAGTACAGCGGCGTAATCTGCCACATCAACCAGCACTGTCACATCCTGATTGTTCTTGGCAGCAGAACGGAGCATGGTGGGACCGCCAATATCTATATTCTCGATTGCCTCCTCAATGGTACAACCTGATTTTGCAACGGTTGCCTCAAAGGGGTAAAGATTTACTACAACCAGATCAATAGGCTCAATGCCATATTCCTGCATTTTAATCTGATGTTCCGGGTTTGAACGTATACCAAGCAGCCCACCGTGAACCTTTGGATGCAAGGTTTTTACCCGCCCATCCAGCATTTCCGGAAAACCGGTAAAATCAGAGACATCCTTTACTGTTAAGCCTGCCTCTCGCAGTAGTCCGGCAGTTCCACCCGTGGAGATAATTTCCACACCGTACCCTGAAAGCGTCTTTGCAAACTCAACAATGCCGGTCTTGTCGGAAACACTTATCAGCGCTCGCGTAATCTTGGCCATCATAGCCCCCCTGTTCTATATAGGTTGGATTGTCTACTTGAAAAATCCTGGCGGAACGATTTTGTAACATGACCAGTAACAACCTGCCAAGTGCTTTTGCAATATCCAAGTGTATACAAAATTGCAGACAAATTCAGACTATCAGCAACGGTACCTTCCCCTTTGGCAGTACTTCACCTATCTTGCGGGCAAATATCCCTTTTTTTTCAGCATCATAAATAAAGGCATCCGCGTTAATTGGGCTGAATGAAATCAGCAATCCTCCGGATGTCTGTGGATCTGACAGAGGCAACAGGTGATCTGTTTTACAGGCGCCGGAATCTACAAAAGAAAGATAAAAACTGCGGTTCTGGTAGCAACCGGCAGGTATCATGCCATCTGAAACCTGGCTGATAACCCCTTCCATCAGGGGGATTAAGTCCAGTTCAAGACAGATAGTAACACCGGCCCCTCTGGCCATTTCGCAGGCATGACCGATCAATCCGAAACCGGTTACATCGGTACATGCAGAAGGATTATGCATCAGCATTAACTCGGCAGCACGGCGATTCAACAGCGACATCCAGCGTACCACTTCGGCCTCCTGCTCATCTGTAGCCATCTCCCCCTTAACCGCAGTAGAGAGGATTCCACTTCCAAGAGGCTTGGTCAAAACCAGGTGATCACCTGGTTTTGCGGTGCTGTTACGCAGAACTGCTTCAGGATGCACGGTTCCTGTTATTGCCAGGCCATATTTCAATTCATCATCCTCAACCGTATGTCCACCTACCAGGCAGCAGCCTGCTTCATTCAATGCCTCCTGCCCACCGGCCAGCACCTCACCCAGTATTTCTGCAGGTAAAGTACAGTTTGGGAAAAAGGCTATATTCATGGCAGTCAGAGGCTTGCCACCCATAGCATAGATATCGGAAAGTGCATTGGCAGCAGCAATTCTGCCAAAGGAGCGTGGATCATCAGCGGCAGGAGTAATCACATCACAGCTCTCAACCAGCGCAATCTCGGGTGTCAGGTAATAGACGCCGCCGTCATCTGAAGTTTCTGAACCTACAATCAGCCTGGGATCAAAAGGACGTTCAAGTCCAGACAACGCATTTGAAAGGCCCTCCGGGCCCAGTTTGGCAGCTCAGCCGGCTGCCTTTACGGTCTGTGTCAGCCTTATTTTTTTATTACTCATAATTAAATTTCCCTCTATAAAAGCCATTTATTTAAATTATACTTCAAATGGCATGAAATTGCAGTTTTCATTGACGCTGCAGGTCGGGTTGGTCTCGTTCCCACGCGCTGCGTGGGAATGCAGTTACGGCGCGCTGCGCCGCGTATATGAGGCATTAGTGCTTCTCCTTTGCTGCCACGAAGATCAAAGGCGGGCATGTAGGGGCAAGGCATGCCTTGCCCCTACATAAAACGCATTAAGATGCCGTTCGCAGTATATGCAAGCGATAAACCCGCTTGCAAGGCGAGCATAATGCCCACTCTCCTGAGAGTTATGTTGATTGATCTTTGCGGGATAGATTCTGTGGATTCGATTTTCCCGTGATATAGCACCATGCCTCTTGTTCCCTGGCATGAAGCAATCCGGAAAAGAAAGCTACAGGAAGGAAAAGGGCAGGATAGTGCTCAAAGAGAACCTCCCGGGCTCTCTTTCAGTAATTCAATGTACCAAGTGGTTTGGAATAGGCATATCAATCTCAGGTAATTTGATAATCTGTTTGATCACTTCAGGTACACCCTGGGGACCCGCTTGCTGACACCGCAGAGCAGTTCATATGGAATTGTACCGGCCCAGAGTGCCACCTCTTCGGCAAAAACCGCATTACCATGACGGTCTTCACCTATCAGGGTAACGTCATCTCCAACCGAAACATCAGTTATATGCGATACATCCAGCATCAACCAATCCATGCAGACTGTACCTGACACCACTGCTCTTTGCCCCCGCACCAGCACCTGTCCCCTGTTGGTAAGTGATCTGGGATAACCGTCGGCATAGCCCACCGGCACACTGGCTATCAGGGTTCTGCGTTCCGCTGTAAATCGCCTGCCATAACTGATTGTTGCAGAAGGATCAACCCACTTTAACATTGCAATCTTGCTCTTCAGCCTCATTACCGGCCTTAGTGAGAGTCTTCCCTGAAAATCAGGAGAAGGTAATGCGCCGTACAGGGCTATTCCGGGGCGCACCAGATTACAGAAAATGTAATCGTTTAACAGAGCACCGGCACTGTTGGCAATATGGATATAACGTGGTGAAAAGCCTGACCGACGCACCTGATCAACTGCCCAGGCGAACCGTTCAGATTGCAGACGTGTAAAATACTGACCTGATTCATCCAGCTCATCTGCTGAAGCAAAATGCGAAATAACACCTTCCAGATAGATATTCGGTAAAAGTCGGATGGCATCCAGTATGGCAGGAACCTCATCATATGGTATTCCAAGTCTTCCCATACCGGTATCCACCTTAAGATGCACAAGCGCCTTGCGGTAAAGCTTGCCGGCTGCCAGATCCAGTGCCTTCAACTGTTGCAGGGAAAAAACCGTAGTGGAAATGCCAAAACCTACACTTTTACGTTCCTGCCCTGGATAAAGCCCACCCAGCAGCAGTATCGGCTTGTCAATGCCACTTTTGCGCAGTTGAATAGCCTCAGCAAGAAAAGCAACCCCGAAGGCATCAACCCCCTGACGTTCAAGCTCTTTACTGATTTCAAGAAAACCGTGGCCGTAGGCATCGGCCTTAACCACTGCTAGTATAGCTGCGCGGGACGGTACTGATCTGCGTACAAATGCGTAGTTTTCACGCAATGCACCAAGATCTATTTCTGCGAAAGTAGGGCGGCTATCGAACATCGGAGTTTTCTACCACGGTCAGACCACAGGGGCAATCTGAAAACAGCGCCATACCCTCAGAAACTGCAAACTGAAGAAACTCATCGGCATCTTCCGGATCAATTCCAAGCCCCACGGCAAGCTTGCCTGCCTTCTGCTTTCCGTCCAGCTTCTGTAATAAATGGTAATAGGGCTTATATAGTGACTCGGTACAGACCTCTCCACGGGCCGGATAGATAGCAGCAAATGATCCGCACATCTTGAGGTTGCCGGCTATCCAGGCCAGATCAGGTTCTCCGCATTCAAGAACATCAAGTATCTCGTAATTAAACCTGAGCATTGTAACAGAAGTTGCCTTTTCAAGGTTCATTTCAAGTAAATCAAGCCCGGCCAGAACATCTTCTTCAGGAATCTGGGGAGGCACTGCCATCAGTGCGATTCCATATCCGTAATGGTAATCAACACAGTCCAGCGCAACAGGCAGCAGTTTCTGCAGCTTGCGTTCCGTAAAAAGCGCAGTCAGAAACTTCCTCTGAAGTTGCCATATCTCCTCATCTTCAAACTCTGATTCATTAAAATCACGACGTAATTCAAGATACAGCCAGTTGCCAAAGTTCTCAAGCAGCTCAACAGGGCTCATCTTTAACCCTCTTGCAACACCATTAAACCAGGCAACTGCCTTGCCTCTGCTGTAGAAGATATCACAGGCTGCACCGAGACGCCTGGCCTGCTGCATATCAGAGAGTGGAAAAACAGTAGATTCCAGAAGTGTATATGGGGGATCAGCAAGATGCTTCATCCCCAGTCCGGTAGACTTACTGGCAAGAACGGTTCCCGGAAGAACTGACAGGGGAAATATATCAAGATGATTCGGATAAAGCCCTAGCGCAAAATCAAGCCCGGTTCTGAATTTAGCCAGGCTGTCACCTGGCAAACCATAGATCAGATCAAACCCGAAGGTGGCTCCTGCATCGTTTAAAAGCATTACCTTTTTACGGAAATCATCCGGATCAAACTGTCGGCCTACACCTGCAGAAACCACAGAATCTGCGCTCTGCAGTCCTATCTGTATTGAACAGGTTAAGGCGGCAAACAGTTCCGCCTGCTCCCTGTCCAGCAGTTCGTACCTGACCTCAAAGTGAAAATGCACATCTGCTGCCTTTTCACGTATCAGCCTTAACAAAGATTTAGCCTGTTTTTTATTACTGTTGAAGGTGGAATCAAGGGCAAATATCTGAGAGGCCCCCCTGGCTACCAGATAGTCTAACTCCTGCTCCAGACGATGCAACGGGTATCGCCTTACCTTGCGGTCCCCCATGCCGTCATAGCAGAACTCACAGGCAAAGGGGCAACCCCTTGATAACTGCCACACCATGCCGTTCTCAATATGACTGTCAAGCAGTCCCGTCAGATATGGGGATGGCAGGATAGAAAGATCTTCTATTTGGGGGCGTGGGAACAACTGAACAGTGCCATCTGACAGCCATGCAGTGCCTGGAATCCCGCATAGCGTTTGTCCGGTTACGTACCGTTCTACAAGCTCGACCAGGGTCAACTCTCCCTCACCAACCGCCAGTAGGTCAAAAGGGGCCTCTGCCATCAGCCTGCCAGGATCAGCAGTTGCCTCCGGCCCACCTGCAAGCAACAGCACCCCGGGAATCTGGCTGCGTAACTGCCTTGCCAGCTCACAGCACTCTTTCCGGTTCCATAGATATACAGGAAGACCAACTATATCAGGTTTTTGATTGATACTTGACAAGACCATCCGTTCAAGCGGGTCTCCACAAAAAAACTCGTCAGAAGATACCGTAACGGCTCCAAATTTTGTTGATTGCTGATCCAGATAGGCCTTGAGAAATGCGGCTGCCAACGGAACAGCCTGGGCAGATGGCATGGCATGAATTGTTATCAGGTTTATATGCATGGCGTCAGCATACATCAACAGTTAAAAGAATACCAGTGCCAGTAGTAGTCAGCATTAAGGGAACCTTGAGCAGATAACCGGTGTGAACAGATGAACTCAGCGATGGCATAAACCTTTCTGAATTCATAGAATTGAAGTAACTACTCATGTCAAAAGATTAAAGGCATCTAACGCAAAGACGCCAAGTTGCAAAGACGCCAAGAACGTCAAAACAAAGATTTTCGTTTTATCCCAAAGGCTTTTGGCTCTTTAATTGGTTTTCCTTGCGTCTTCGAGTCGTTGCGTCCTTGCGTTAAAGTTTTTGACTCAGGATTTCATAGTTGTTGAGCTTGTTATTAACAGTGCTGAGTAGTTACGAATTGAATTGATGTTTTACTGAAAGTTCTTTATTGTTCAGAACCACTGTAAATTTTTCAAGGAAGCCGTGATGCCCCTTCTTGAACATCCAATCCTGGTTATATCTGTTAATGAAAATACAAGAAATGCCCTGTGCGAAAGTCTTAATGCCTTTGATGTAAAACTGGTTGCCTGCTCAACATTCCTGGAAGCAGAAGACCTTGCACTTAAAGGACTTTTTGCAGGCATTCTGGTTGACCTCCCTACCATTGTAAAGACAAAGGGAGAGGAAAAGATTGTTGCATGTTCACTTACCGGTTTTTTTCCGTCCCTGCGGGTAAGAATAATGGGCAACATGCTGATACCAATGACCATGCCAGGGGCAGCTAGGCAGGAAAACAGCCTGAATGATTTCATCAGCAGGGCCTGCAAAAACTTCGTCCCCAGACAACTCCGCACCCATCACCGACATAATTTATGTGTGTCTGTAATTACAAGATTCCTCGGCACAGAGACCAGGGCATTTACCTTGAATATCTGTTGGGGAGGGGTGTTTATTGTTGATTTTACACCGGAAAGGTTTTCTCAAGGTGATCAGATACAACTGTTATTTGTTGAACCTGACTGCGAAGTAATGGCTACAGTCTGCTGGATTCAGCCCTGGGGCCTTCGCCATGCCCCTGGCATTGGCGTTAAATTTAATGAAATTGACGAAGTTATGGCAAAGTTTTTGTTGGGTATTCTTAAACGCTCCAGAGACCATGACCGCGACAGGGTAGTAGCCTGATTCTATAGAGGCTCTTTCAAAAAGATTGTCATGCCGGAAATGTTTTATCCGGCATCCATGCATTTCAAGCAGTTAGAACCTGGATTCCGGCCTGAACCCTGCCGGAATGACAAATTTTCAGACTTTTGCAAGAGGCTCTATAAATAATTGGAGAAAGGAAAATTCCATATAGTGACACAAACAGCAGATGCAGATAAGAAATTGAAAGTTGACTTGAGTGGTGAAAGTGGCTGGACGGCTTTTGACGCTCCGTCTCTGGTTGGCGAATCGCTTCGTTTTGTCTCCGGCGATCCGGAAGGAGACCGCTTCAGAGTGCGCTATTTCCGCGATTCAGAGCAGCACCTGCATGCCCGTATATGGTTTGGCCCAGAGACACAAGGCCCCCCTGGCCATGCACATGGTGGTTCCATAGCAGCCGTAATGGATGAGGCGCTTGGTCTTGCAGCTTGGGCTGAAGGTTATCAGATAGTTGTGGGAAACCTGAATGTAAGCTTTAAAAACATGTTGCCGCTTCTTAATGTTGTAACCCTTGAAAGCAGGGTTGTTTCTGTTGATGGACGCAAGATAATGGTGCATGGGCGTCTTTTCCTTGACAACACTGTCTTTGCCGAGGGCGAGTGTCTTTGCATCACTATCCGAAGCTAGCTGAGTTTCCTGCAAAAGGTTTTAAAGCAAGGTTTTACAGAGAGGCTCAGGGAACATAAGAGTCTGAAATCAAGGGCAAGTTCACTGCAGTTCATATTCACCTGCCTTCCTCAGTTCCTCAATAGCTGTGTGATCCTCAAGATATTCGGCAAGTCTCAGAAAGTCAGTGCGGGGATGGTTTTTACCACGCTGTTCGGAAAATGACAGTTGAGGCTTGCTGCCGTCAATCAGATGAAAGCCCCAATACTGGAGGATGGTGCTGAACCGTATCGCTGCGTCGTCCGGGTGGATAAAGTGGCAAAGGGTATCTGTTTTGGTATATCCGCTGAGGTGGGCGGCTAGATGTTCCAGAAGTTTTTTGTTTCTGGCAGCAAAGACCTCTGACCTGTCGTAACCGTTAATCAGTGCAAACATGGCAGCGTTTTTATTCATCTGGCGGATATGCCTGAAGGTTCTTGTAATTACATCGGCATTCTTGGCAATGCCCAGCGGAGTAAGGGTAGTAGGAACAATACAGTAGTCAAACAGTTTCACCAGTTCCGCAGGGTTCTGCTCAAGCACCGGAGAGCAGTCGCAGATAATAATCTGCATATCTCGATAATGTGAAGGTTCCCACTCATCGTGGTTAAGGACTGTGATGGTAGAACCCGGGCGTGCAGCGTTTGTTGAAGGGATGTAGAGAGACGGTGATTCATCATCAGTGCCCTGCATGAACAGCTTGCGCAGATTTTTTTCAGGATCAAGGTCCAGCAGCACCACATCATAACCCATCAGTGCAAAGGCCCCGGCCAGATGAGCAGCTATTGTGGTCTTGCCCACTCCACCTTTGCATGTAAATATGCCAAAATATTTTTGCCTGAACGGATCCTCTGGTTGTAACTGTCCGATATGATTTGAACCAAGTGTCGGATACATGCGGCTTAAATTTTTATCAATGTGGTTCCAGATGTACAGCTTCTTTGATTGCAGGCTTTCAAGATATGTAAGTGCCGGCTTGCTGAAGCCGCTGGCAGATATGAACCAACCCCCGTCAAACCGTTTCATATCTTTTGTTTCCAGCAGATCCAGAAATTTCTCAATCTGGGCCACATTACACTTTACCTTATGATTCTTAAGCAAAACAGCAAACTTTCGCCCGTTTTTTTCGACTTCAAGCATATAGCCGCGGCTGCCAAAGGCGGGAGGCGATATCTTGTAACCATAACGTGACAACAATTTTGAAACGACATCTTTATACTCTTCCGGATCAGATGGAATGATTACTCCTGCCATTGGAACCTCCCATTAAAAATGACGGTACTGTCAAACTTTTTGAAGTATTTTCTTGTTTTTCATTATTAGTTTCGA
>DYNH01000006.1 GCA_020721175.1 Trichlorobacter lovleyi
ACTGGATCCCCGATAGAAGCCTTCGGGGATGACAATCTTTTTGAAAGAGCCTCAATTAACAAGTTGATTATGCCACCTCAAATCAGACAAAAATACTGAAATTTTTGATTTGTCCTTTTTCTGCATGGTCATCTGACGTATTTTCTGGTGTATTTCCGTTATTTGCTATCATGTTTAATGCCTGCTTAGATATGGTTACAGTGTCGGTTTGTGTTGACCTGGATGTTTTAAAGACATCCATACTGTTTTGTACTATTGCGGAAGACTGCGTTTCCGAAGACTTGGCAAATGGATTCAGTGATGGATTACTGTTCGAAAAACTACCTAGAGACATCTGGTTGATTTGCACTCTATAACCTCCTTACTTGTTTGAGAAATCTGAAGAAAACTTTATTTGCTGGCTGCAACAGTAGAACCAACCGGTTCGACTCCGAAGTCCTTACCATTTAATGGAGGATTTACAATTACTATTGTGAACGGGATAGTCTTTCCTGGTTGTACTTCAAGATTGGTTAATGAATCACCAAACTGATTATTCATGGCTGCTTCAATTTTATCAACTGTCATCTCAGCAAGCTGTTCAGGTGTTAACCTGTTACCGGCAAAAGCAGTTTTGGTTGCGACAACCTGGTTGTTTGGGCCATAAACAATCCCTTTAACCTGAAGAGCCGCACGGGGTTTTTTATAGTTATTTACCGCATCACCGTTAATAACCAGCAACTCTCCTGCTACAGATGTTGAAATAAACAAACCATTAATATTTTGTACAGTTATCTTGCCTTCTTCAACTGGAGTCCCACTTTTTCCAAACATGGATACAGCGTTATGTCCATCGTTAATAAATGTATATGCAATATAACCAAGTACAGCAAGAACAAGAGTGGTGATGACTACAATCAGAATGGTAGCCGTGGAACCCTGACGGCGACGAGAAGAAATTGTCAGAGGTGGGGCATCTTCTGCGGGTATTGGTGATTCAAAGGTAATGTCAGGTATATTGGATGTTGCCTTTTTGACATCCAAAGATTCTTGCAGATGGACAGTCGTCGTTTCAGGCGGTTCTGAGAGGATTCCGGTATCTTCAGTCTTGGCTTCCGGTTCATCAGGTATAAAGGAATCCTTTGCAAACAGATGATCTGGATTTGAGAATCCAGCAGGCTCTTCAGGTTCAAGACCATCGGTACCTAAATTGACGGATTGTGGAATGGTGTCTTGAATATTGAAGGTGTTGTAATCCTCATCAGGAGCTACGGATGTCATCCTTGAATTTTTTGCAGTCCCAGACAACCCAGTCGGAGATAATTCTAGCTCTGAAGGTGTGTTTGCAGCAGCATAAACGGTTGCCCGGGAAGCTGGTTCAAAAGCCGGAGCATTGGTGGATAGTTCAACCTGAGCAGGATCTGCTGTTGCAGAGTCACCTTGTGTAGAGGGTTTGTGGACAACAAAGACATGGCGACATTTTGCACAACGTACCTTGACGCCACGATCTGATACCTTTTCATCATCAAGTCTGAATTTTGTCCGACATTGTTCACATTGAATAATCATCGCCAGCTCCCTGTCGGCAGGTGATTTCACTCTCTTATACCGAAAGACTGAAAAATCAGTGTATTATGTAACAGAATGGTCAAACGGTGTCAATTTTTATCCACTATCAATTTATTGCAATGGCTTGCAGATATCTGTAACAGGGCAGTTTTTGCACTGTTCTCCTTCAATGCCGTTGCACCCTTCTGAAATACCCAAATGGCAAATAGAAAAATCATATTTCACAGGGTCATTCTGATCAAGTTCTCGCAGTGCCGAGGTGATTTCAGATGCCATCTGCCAGTCTGGAGTGCTGCGTTTTGTCAATCCCAGCATCTGGCCAATCCTTTCAATGTGACGATCCACCGGAATTATCAACGACTTTGGAGATAATAACCGCCAAAGTCCGAGGTCAATGCCATCTGACGGTCTGACAACCCAGCGCAGAAACATGCATAGTCGTTTGCATGCGCTTCCGTTTGATGGCATTGGAAACAGAAATCTGTAGCTTTTTTGTGATGATAGCTCTGAATTTCCGAACACAGGCCTGTAATCCAATGATAATACGGAGGGGCAGAAGTTGTTTAATGCCTGCTCAACTGTTTGTGCATCAGAATTGTGAAAGCGGCAGAAAAAATTTTCAATACTGCCTTCCTGTTCTCGAATCTGCCTGATGGCCCAAAGTAATGCACAGATATCATTCGCATTATTGAAACGGTGCTTGAAGCCGTTAAACAGTTTGCCATGTTCGCCTGGGATGAAATTGTCCACAAAAGCAGATGGTGATTCACCCATTACATCGAAAATCCTTTTGAGGCTACCCTTGATGACCTTAACAGAACCATATGCGAGCAGTGCGGCTATCAGTGCCACTATTTCCTGATCCTCATGGTTGGGGTAGCGATGGCAAAAAGAAAGAGGATCATTTTCAAGATGCACAGATGAACGGTTCTCATAAAGGCTGTCAAGCCTGCTTTTTAGTAAACTGCAATCTGACACTAGACTTCTGCCTCACGTAAAAACAGGGCAGCATCTTCAGGAGATGTGGGGTTTATAAAGAAACCGGTGCCCCATTCAAAGCCGGCTATTGATGTCAGACGTGGCACCAGTTCAATGTGCCAGTGGTAGTCATATTCAAGAGATGTCCACATGGCCGGCTTGCCAGGACGTTTGTGCATTGGGGGAGATGTGTGCAATATAAAATTGTAGGGGGCATCCTTAAGCACCAGTTTTACCCTCATCAGCATGTCCTTCATCGCTACGGCTAGCTCTGCAAGCTGGGCGTCATGCATCATGGCAAAATCATGATTATGACGTTTCGGGTAAAGTCTCAGTTCAAAAGGAAAACTTGCAGCATATGGGGTCAGGGTTACGAAGTTGGAAAATTCACGCACCACCCTGGTGCCATGCTCCAGCTCAAAAGCAATCAGATCACAGAAAAGACAGCGCTCTTTGTTGGCATAATACGTGCGGCAGACCTTTAACTCGGTAGTGGCCACAGGGGGAAGCATTGGAACGGCAATCAACTGGCTGTGGGAATGTGCCAGTGAAGCCCCTGCTCTGGCACCATGATTCTTGAACAAAATCATATAGCGAAAACGGAAATCACGACGCAAGTCAATCAGTCGGGTGCGCCAGGTCAGCAGTACATCAGTCAGTTCACTATGACTAAGGTCGGCCATAGACTTGTCGTGATCCGGGGTTTCTATTACTACTTCATGTGCCCCGATGCCGTTCATCAGGTCATATGGACCAAAGGCGCGGTTTTCCAACTCGCCTTCTATTCGTAAGGCAGGATATTTATTAGGAATTACCCGTACTTTCCAGTTAGGGGTGTTGGGCATGCCGTTGTGTCTGATTGCAAAGATTTCCGGTGGTGTTTTGTCCTCATTACCGTAGCAAAAAGGGCAGGAGGTGGCGGGTATCGGTTCGGGTTCTACCTGAAAATCTCGGGGACGTCGTCCTCTTTCAGTAGCAATAATAACCCAATGAAGCTTTAAAGGATCCCAACGCAGTTCAGACATGTAACCTCCAATGGATGATCAGCAAGATGGAAGGCTTTTGCAAAGCTACCACTTAATATACACTGATCCTCTGTCTTTTATATCAACCAGTCATTTGCCTCTAGATCAGCCCCTTCGTAATGCAGCATAAGAGGCGCATCGCTTGGCCAGCGACCGATTTCTTCACTATCTCTTGTAAGCGTGATGCTGGCAAAAAGTTTTGTTCCGGGAAGCAGATTCAAGATTTCCATCGGTACTGCAATCTCACAGGTGCGATCAATAGCCCAGGCGCAGCAGACGTTGGTAGGTACCCAACTGCCATGTTCCCTGACCAGCAAAAAACCTTCATTACCGGTACGCTGCATTGGGAGGCGGTATTCGCGATCTGCAATCAAAAGAAGTGCAAGAATGTCGCTTTCTCTTAAAAGTCGTGACATATCCTGCATTCCGTCAATCCTGAAAAAAAGGCGATCCCTGTTATAACCCCAATAAAAGCCCTGCAGCAGACGGTCTGATGAATGCATGGCAGACCCCTGCCGGGTCAGGTCAAACAGACCAGCAGCCAGCCACTCAAAATAGTCGCTGACCCGTCCGTTTATCTCCGGGTCAATAAAGGCAGCAGGCCCCCTGACCAGTCCTGCCGGGCTTTTTTTCTTGATTGGCTCAAGAAGTTCTCTCGGCGGACTGATTCCCAATATGGTATAGATATTTGTAAGATGTTGCCTAAACAGGCGGTCAAAACGGTCGCTGTGTGGTGAAAAGTGATCGTCTCCAAACCACCAGAACCAGTCGCTCCCTTCAGCGGCATAGAGAGATGTGCAGAGCATTCTTGATACGGTGTCACCATTCATATCCCCGTCCGCAAGCCGTTTAGCTGCCTCTGGATGGTGAGCAACTATAGTGCTGCGTGCACCAGCCAGCAGATCCCAAGCAAGATTTTCTTCGGGATGACCGATCCAAATTCCGTAGTTTGCATTAATCCAGGAGCCAGGATGAATTCTGTGAAGTCGTCCTTCAAAACTTGATTTTTCAAGCACATCGTTACATTTGGTAAGGTTTAAATCATCGGCCTCGGCAATGGCACCATACAGGCCGGAAAGGAAGTCATAGCCGTTTTCGTGATAGAATTCCCAGGCATTCTCTCCGTCCAGAATTACCGGAATTACCTTGCCTTCACTTCCAACCTGACGGCCAATCATACGGAGACGCCCGATAAAATCTGCAACTGCACGCCGGGCATCCCACTGGCTGTATGTAAAGCCAATCAAGTCAGAAAGCTGGTGGTCTCTAAAAAATATACTCAGATCACCATGACTTGTAGCAAAGCGCCAGGGATGATAGAGCCGTTCATTATGTTCTCCCAGTCCGGATTCAAGAGAGCGGGCCAGGACTTCCTCGTCTGTGGCAATCCATTTAAGTCCGCATTCAGCGATCAGTTGAAGAACTTCATTACTTACCGAACCTTCTGAAGGCCACATGCCTTTGGGGGTTATCCCGAATACATCTTTAAAATATCGTAGTCCATGCATAATATGGGCACGGGCATCCTCGATATGTCTGAATCTTTCCTTTGGCAGTGTAACCTTTGGCATGGCCTCTCTTGCCAGTTGAGTGTCACATAAAAGCGGCATGATGGGATGGTAGTAGGGGGTGACAGAGAGTTCAATTTGACCTGATTGATGCAGTCTTTTGTATAAAGGTATTATCTCATTCAATATTTTTTTATGTGCCGCAAACAGGTGAGCCCTGTCTTCAGTGGTGTAGCCCTGGCCTTTTTCAAGCAGTTCTCTAAAAACAGGATAACGGCGGCGGGCTGCCTCTCCGGTCCATGCCAAAAAGAAGCAAACCTGCAGGTCTTGCATATCTTGGTTATTGAAATGCCTTACCCTTTCACGTACTGCGCCAGGTTTTCCTTCACCGGCCATATACAGCAATTCCAGATAGCGACGATGAGGTTCGATCATCCGTTGGCGATTTGCTGAGAAAAAGTTTTCCAGTATAAAGATGCGGTCATCTTCAGACATGTCCGAAGGATTCATCTGCCCCTTGATCAAAAACGGGTCAAAAGCGGCCCCAGAAGCATAGTCAAGCAACTGCTCAACCAGTGACGGCACAATATTGAATACAGCCCTGGCACCAGGTGTATCCTCCACAATGGCAGGCATGTCATAGTAATCTTTGACTGCATGCAGGTAAGTCCAGGGCAAGGCATATTCGTTTTTTACGGGATCCTTGTAGAAAGGCTGGTGCATATGCCATATAAATACGACATCTATCGGACTTGTCATGGTAACCTCAAGCTGATCCAGAATCTTTATTTTGCAAGTCTATCATGTTTCATAAATATTTTATGGGTTGTGTCAACTAAAACGCCAATTCGCCTGTCCTTAATATCCTCAAAACTTATCAGCCTGCCTGTCTTAAAATCAGAGGATTGAGCCGCAGCCCGCAGGCTAATACCAGAGCAAGAAGAGTCTATAGCAGAACCCTCATATAACAACGAGGGGCATTCATGTTTTCTTTGCAATCTTCAAAATGGGGATCATGCGCTTGTCCAGTCACAGCCCTCCTTTGGACATTTGAGAAATTCCCCCTTTTTCTTATAGACCTTCTTTACCAGCAGCGGAAAGCCGCACTTGGGACAAGACTTTGAAACCGGTGTGTCCCAGATGGCAAAACGGCAATCAGGATAACGGTTGCAAGAGTAGAATTCCTTTCCATAGCGGGATTTTTTTTCAGTAAGCTCGCCTTGTTTACATTCCGGGCAGGTAATTCCCGTTCCCTTGTGCTTTTTAACAGGCTGGATGTTCTTGCATTCCGGATAGCCGGAACATGCGAGATATTTTCCATATTTTCCGTCTTTTATCAGCATAGCCTTACCGCATTTTTCGCATTTTTCTTCAGAGACCTCCGGTTCGGTTTTGTTATCACTGGCGCTGTTTTCAAGGTTGCGAGTGTATTTGCAACCCTCCTTAAAACCTGTACAGGCAATAAATTTGCCACGTTTACCAAGTTTTATAGCCAGTGGTTTGCCGCACTCCGGACAGACTTCATCAATGGTCTCTGTAGTAAGGTCATCTTTGTTTACTTCCCCTTCCTTCTGTTTGAGCAGGGTTGTAAACGGGTTCCAGAATTCTCGCAGTAGCGGCTTCCACTCTTTCTCTCCACGGGATACCTGGTCAAGCTGTTCCTCAAGCCCGGCAGTAAAGTTGTAATCAACGTATTGAGAAAAATGGGCGGTAAGAAGATCGTTTACAACCATACCTACGTCTTCAGGAAAGAAACGCTTTTTATCCAGACGGGCATATTTCCGCTCTACCAGGGTATTAAGTGTGCTGGCATATGTAGAAGGACGGCCAATGCCGTATTCTTCAAGTGTTTTGACCAGTGTTGCCTCGCTATAGCGTGGTGGAGGCTGGGTAAAGTGCTGTTCTGGAAATACTTCCATCAATTTTAATGGTTCACCCTCTTGAAGTTGTGGCAGTGAGCCTTCTTTTTCCTCTTCCTCATCATCAACACCTTCAATATAGAGTTTCATAAAACCGGTAAATCTGATTACGGATCCTGTAGCCCGCAGGATGTATTTATCCTGATCCACGCCGTTAATCGTGATATCCACAGATGTCTGATCAAGCAGCGCCTCAGCCATCTGGCAGGCAACAGTACGTTTCCAGATCAGTTCATAAAGCTTAAACAGATCAGGGGTAAGATATTTTTTTAATTCAGATGGTGTTTTGTCCAGATAAGTAGGACGAATTGCCTCATGTGCTTCTTGGGCGTTTTTTGACTTGTTCTTGTATATCCGTGGTTTTGACACGGCATATTCTTTGCCATATACCACTGTAATAAGGTTATGTGCATCCTTTAAGGCCTGATCTGAAAGGTTAACGCTGTCAGTACGCATATAGGTTATAAGGCCGACGGTGCCACCGTCTCCTATGGCTACCCCTTCGTACAATTTCTGGGCAGTAGTCATGGTTTTTCTGGCGCCAAAGCCCAGTTTTCTTGAAGCCTCCTGTTGGAGAGTAGATGTGGTGAAGGGTGGGGCAGGGGAGCGTTTCATCTCTTTACTGTTTACAGTAGAGACCCGTGCTGTGCCATTCGCAATCGCTGCCCTTAAAAGTTCCGCAGTTTTCTGATCAGGGATGTCAAACTTGCCAAGTTTTTTTCCGCAGGCAACCGCCAGACTGGCCTTGAAATTTTGCCCCCCCTGTTTTTCCAAACGTGCAGCAATTGTCCAGTATTCCCTTTCAATAAAGGATAGGATTTCTTTTTCCCGTTCACATACTAATCTTAATGCAACCGATTGAACACGACCTGCAGACAGGCCGTAACGGATCTTTTTCCAGAGGAAAGGAGAAAGATTGAAGCCTACCAGGTAATCCAGAACAGCTCGCGCCTGTTGCGCATCAACCAGATCAATTGCAATATCTCGTGGATTTTGCACGGCATGGACAATTGCATTCTTTGTTATTTCATGAAAAACCACTCGTCTGATAGGAATCCTGCTTTTTTTATCAAGCCCCAGGGCAGCCAGCAGGTGCCAGGATATTGCCTCTCCTTCGCGATCAGGGTCTGTTGCCAGAAGCAGACTGTCTGCCTCTTTAAGTTCCTTTTTTATGGCATCCAAGTGTTTTTTGCTGTCAGGCAGGACATCGTATTTCGGTTCAAAATCATTATGTATGTCAACTGACCCCTGCTTGCTTGGCAGTGCCCTGACATGTCCAAATGAAGCCAAAACCCGATAGTCGTCGCCTAAAAATTTTTCTATGGTCTTTGCCTTGGCTGGTGATTCAACAATTACTAGATGATGCGCCATATAAGTATCAAATCCTTTAATTTATGGTAGAGAATAGTATGATCCGGGAAGCTGTTGCAGCATACCTTTAAGTTCTAGGCCAAGAACCATGGCGGAAACCTCTCCGGGCGTCAATTCTAGCGTTTGGGTGATCTCGTCAAGGTGACGAGGTCCCTGCGCTATCAGTTGGTATACGGATGCCTCCCGTGGAGTCAGATTACATCGGGGAACTGCTGTTTCGCTATTGAACAGTGACGGATGTTTTTCCTGTCTGGCAATTCTGGTGGCTTCAAGAATATCATCTATACAGTCAACCAAGTGTGCGCCCTGCTTGATCAGGCGGTTACTTCCCTTGCTTGAAATTGACCAGATTGGCCCGGGCACTGCCATTACCTCTCTGCCCTGATCAAGTGAATATTGAGCAGTAATCAGGGAACCGCTTTTTTCAACCGCTTCTACCACAAGAACGCCTCTTGAAAGTCCGCTGATGATCCGGTTGCGGCGGGGAAAATGTTCTGCAAGAGGCTGGGTGCCCATTGGGAACTCTGATATGATACATCCCTCCGAGCAGATATTAGTTCCCAGTTGCCGGTTTTCCGGCGGGTAATCTACATCAACCCCGCATCCTAAAACAGCCACAGTACTGCCACCCCCCGCAAGTGCCCCACGATGGGCAGCGGTATCAATTCCCCTGGCCAGTCCTGAAATAACCAGTATGCCAGCGGCAGCCAGTTCTGCCGAAAACTTTTCAGCGGTCTTCAGGCCGTCTCTGCTGGCTCTGCGTGAGCCTACAACTGCTATTGCAGGTTCCCATGACGGTATTACTCCGCGCAGGTAGAGAAGTGGCGGCGGGTCCCCTATTTCAAAAAGACGGCGTGGATAATCAGCGTCAAGAAAGGTCAGCAGTCTGATGCCGGCAGACTCAATCCTTCGGCATTCCTCTTCTGCAAAACGTTTGCAGGAGATGCTGCCAATTGCATCAGCAACCTGTGTGGTCATGCCTTTAACCTGCGCAAGTCTGGAAGCAGAAGCCGATAGTACAGCAGCCGGGGTGTCAAACTTTTCCAGCAGCCTTCTGAAAAGTACTGGCCCTATTCCTTCAACCACTAAAAGCGCTATCCAGGAAAAATGATCCAAAGAAGTCCTCTAAAAGAGAAGGCCGGTTATTGGCCGGCCTCGGCAGTTTTTACATCCAAGCTCTATTGAGGCGAACTTACAACTTCATTGCCCTTGAATACTGCATCAATACTTTTTACTACAATTGCCGTAGAGGTGTTTTTAGCGGTTTCAACAATAACCAGGGCGCCAATCACCTCATTGGGGAGTGTACCTACATAACGCTTCACCATCATTTTCTCAATCTCTACCCGCCGTATGATGTACAGCATATTTCCCTCTTCAGCACCTTGAGCTTTGCCAAGATCAAGGTAAACTACATCTCCTGCAGCAAGCGTATTATTACCATTTCCACTTTCTACAATATATCCGTGCAAATCTTTTGTAGTGGCCTTAAGCCCAACTTCTTTTCGTTTTAAAGGTTTGTAAGGAACAAGGAGATCCCCGGGCTCAACCTCTTTGAATGAGCTGGTAATAATCGCTCTGGAATTTAGTTTTGTCGCATGAGTAATCTGCAGAACTCCAAGCGGCATTACCTTATAGCCGAGGTCTATGCGCGTAACGGGATGCCTTATCAGATCAGACTTGCGGAGGATCGTGTATTTTTTTCCATCTTCGCCTTTATGATCTGTGCCGATGTCAGTGTATGCTGTATCCTCTTCTCCCAGAATCAGTCGGCCATGCTGGCCAGCAATTACCATTCCGTCAGCATTAATCCCATTCTCCATCAGCCAGCCCTCATTCCCGCGGACAGAAAATTTCTGTTCTTTGGCAACTTCAGGCTCTGCTACGGGTGCGGCCTTCTGTACGGCTGTTTCTGGTTCAACTATTTCCAGATGTCCGTCCCTGAAGCGCACTTTCTGACCAGGAAATATCAAATGAGGATTTGTAACAAACTGGTTTTTAGACCATAAATTAGGCCAGTAAAAAGGGTCGTTCATAAATCTTTCAGAAAGCCCCCAGAGAGTATCACCTTTCTGAATTACATAAATAACCGGTTCTTCTTCTGCCTTCGATACGCAGGGAACAAGCATGAAGGCCAACATAAAGTACAGTATAATCTGAATGCGAAGTCTCATAATTACCTTACCTCATTTCAATACCGATTGACTGTTTTGCATTAGTTTTTCCCTGGCTATGACTGCTGCAGGGCTGCCTGGATAACTGCGTATAACTTTTTCGAAGGTTATTTTTGCTTTATCATTTTTTTTCTGTGCGGTTAAGCTGTAACCAATTTTCAGCATTGCATCTGAAGCCTTTGGGTGATGTGGCCAACTGTCAACCACTTTTTGAAATGCAACCAGTGCTTTAGGCAAATCCGAGCTGCTGTAGTAACATTCTCCAATCCAGTAATAGGCATTGGGAACAAAGTCACTGTCAGATTTTTCCTTTAAAAATGTTTCAAAAGCCTGTATGGCATCAGAAAAATTATTGGCGCTGTAAAGACCAAATGCCTTGACATAACCTGGCGGTGGCCCAAGTTCCCTGGCCTTATTTGTTGAGTCAGGGTTTATCAGTTCTATTACCGGGGTTACAGCAGCTTTATCATTTCTTGAATTGGTTCTTTTTGTGTAATAGGTATCTCTAGACTTTCCCGGATTATCGTCCGTCTTGCTGACAATCAAATCACGTTGGGCATCTTTTTCTTCAATAGCCGCCACTCTTCCCGCAAGCTCGTTCATACGGGCTTCAAGGCCTCCTGCAACCTGCAAAAGATGTTCAACCTTGACATCGGTTTCAGTCTGGCGTTTAACCATTACATCATTGCTGACACACCCGGCAAGGAACAGCATGATCACTGCCGGGCTGATCATTGCCTGCAGACTGCTCATATCACTCTCCAGCATTTAAATGATTTTCTGCTATTAAAGCTATAACAGCCCTATTGTCAAGCGAAAGTCAGGATTTTCCTGTTTGCATTTTACAGACAGCACCCTGATATGTTAGCATTCTGTTGCAGATTAGTTAATTAAACGTTCAGGAGCGGATTGTAATTGTGAAAAAACCGGAGCTGCTGGCACCTGCTGGTAATATGGAAAAACTCAAGTGTGCGGTCAGGTACGGTGCTGATGCTGTTTATCTGGGAGGCCCCGAGTTTGGATTGCGTAATATGTCAGATAATTTCAGCCTTGATGAGATGCTGCCAGCGCTGACGTTCTGTCACGAAAACGGGGTGCACTGTTACCTGACGGTTAACAGTTATCCGCCGGATCAGATGCTGGATCGTCTTGAAAAGTACCTGTACAGCCTGGATGAATTGCCGTTTGATGCCTACATCATCAGCGATCCAGGCGTGTTTCGTATGGTGCGACGTATATCCCCCAAAAAAGAGGTTCACCTATCTACCCAGGCCAATACCATTAATCGTGAAAGTGCATTATTCTGGCAGGAATTAGGTGTAAACCGTGTTAATCTGGCACGGGAGATGACATTACAGGAAATCCGTTCTACAACTGGCAATGTTTCAATTCCATGTGAGGTATTTGTCCATGGCGCACTTTGTATAGCCTATTCCGGTCGTTGTCTGCTTTCAAGCGCAATTACCGGGCGTAGTGCAAACCTGGGTGAGTGTACACAGCCCTGTCGCTGGAAATACGCACTTGTAGAAGAGACAAGGCCGGGGCAATATCAACCGGTTGAAGAGGATAGTAACGGGACTTTTATCTTTAATTCCCGTGACCTTTGTCTGCTTGAATACCTTCCGGATCTGGTTCGGTCAGGTGTTTCCGCATTAAAAATTGAAGGAAGGATGAAGGGAGTACATTACCTTGCAGGTGTTTTAAGGGTCTACAGGACTGCGCTGGATTCCTTTTGTGCCAATCCTGATGGATTTGTTATTGATCCTTCATGGATGGAAGAGTTGACTACACTGAGTCACCGTGGCTACACCACCGGTTTTCTGCTTGGGAACCCACTTGATGTAGGGCAGTCGTATCATGCCGGTTATTTGAGAAGCCATAAACTTGTTGGAACCATTTTAAAACTGCTTCCCGAGGGCAGGGCCCTTGTACTGGTCAAAAACCGTTTCAAAGAGGGGGATCAGCTTTCTCTGATGGGGCCACACATGAAAAACGCTGATTTCCATGCCTGTAATATCGTTTCCGCTGATCAGGATGCTGAAGGACTTTTACTTGATCTGGCCCAACCAAATATGAAGATCATATTGCCTGTTCCGCCACAGGCATCACCAGGCGATCTGATTCGCTTGCCTGGAAGATTGCAGGAAACAGCCTGATGAACAATTTATCAGAACATCTGAATCAACCTGATGGAAACGCAGTGAAGGATATTATCCTGTTGCTTGTACTTTTTGTTACACTGTTTATGGGCGGTCTGGGCAGTGCCCCGCTGATCGACCCTGATGAGGGCCGTTATGCCGAGATTCCGCGTGAGATGCTTGAGAAGCGTGACTTTGTTACACCTACACTAAATTATGTAAAATATTTTGAAAAACCCCCCCTTTTGTATTGGGTGAATGCCGGTTCGATGCAGCTTTTAGGACAGAACGAATTTGCTGCCAGGTTTCCTTCTGCATTATCCGGTGTCTTGACAGTACTTTTAACCTACATTGCCGGCCGGATTATATTTGAACGTAAAACAGCTCTGATTGCTGCCCTGATCCTGGGTAGCAGTGCCGGTTTTATGATACAGTCACGAATTATCCTGACTGATATGCTGTTGACCCTCTGTCTCACCGGGGCATTGTTCAGTTTTATGCTGGCAGATCGCAGTAAAGATCGTAACAGACGTTTGTTTTTTCTGCTTTTTTTTATATGCAGTGGTTTGGCAGTGCTTGCCAAAGGGTTGATAGGTTTTGTCCTGCCTGGAGGCATTATCTTCTGGTACCTGCTGCTGGCTCGCCGTTGGTCAATATTGACGGAAATACCATGGGTTACAGGTCTGTTTCTTTTTTCAGTCATTACTGTTCCCTGGTTTGTACTGGTATCACTCGCAAACCCTGAATTTCCTCACTTTTTTTTTATTCATGAACATTTTCAACGTTTTACCAGCACTATTCATCAGCGCAGCCAACCATTCTGGTTCTTTTTTCCAGTCCTGCTGCTGATAATGTTTCCCTGGTCTTTTTACCTCCCGGGCAGCTTGGCAAATGCCTGGCGTCAACGACGGGCCAGTTATGGTAGCACTTTTTTTCTTCTGCTCTGGCCACTTGTAATAATCCTGTTTTTCTCGCTGTCCAGTTCCAAGTTGATCCCTTATATATTGCCTGCAATGCCACCATTGGCCTTGCTTCTGGCAAGCCGTTTCAAGATCAACAGACATTCACGCAGGCCTGACTACATTACAGCCCAGTTAATACTTGCCATCATTATGATACTTGCTGGCTCCGTCACTATTTTACTACCGATTTGTAAACCGCTGATCACCTTTTTACAATCAACAGGCCATGTTGGAAACGAACTGGCTATGATGCTGTCAGGCCCATTACCGGTAATCACCATCAAGCATACATTGTTGCCGGGCGCTGTGTTTTTATTTACAGGAATACTACTTATCTGGCTGGTTCGTATCCGTTCCGGGCTGATTCTGATAGGCTTGCTCTGCTTTTTCGGAATATTGCTTGAGATCGTCCTGTCAATGGGTTTTACAAACTATATGGCGGAACGTCTATCCAGCCGCAGCCTTGCCAGGGCATTAATGCAACATGCTGCTGAAGATACTGTTATCGCTCAGAGTGGACCACGTCAGGGGATGAATTTCTATACAGGAAAGAGGTTAATAACGGTTGGTAATCCTGATGAACTGGCCTTTGGCAGCAGACAGGGAGACCAGCAAAACTGGTTTTTAAGCCACGAACAGTTTTTTGTACAATGGTTGACAGGTCGTCACGCCATGATTGTTGTGCCCAAAGCAGAGGCAGTCCTTTATGGAGTCAGTATTTCAGGTATAAAACCCCGTATTCTGGCAGACAACGGCTCTTTGCTGCTGATTTCCAATTACTGATAACAGCTTGACTCTATAGAGATATAGTGCTTGATTCTTGAACCTTCAGTTTTTAAACAAGCAACAGATATCCCGCCTTTGATCTTCGTGGCAGCAAAGGCGAAGCACTAATGCCTCATATACGCGGCGCAGCGCGCCGTAACTGCATTCCCACGCAGCGCGTGGGAACGAGACCATAGTGATGACAACAGACAGGAGTGACCATTTAAAATGCGTACTGATTTTCTTCCGTTTTCAAAACCTGCGTTGGGGGATGAAGAGATAAATGAAGTGGTTGATTCGCTTCGTTCCGGCTGGATTACCACGGGGCCCAAGGTTAAAAGATTTGAGGATGCCTTTAAAAATTACGTTGGTGCACCTTTTGCTGTGCCCCTAAGTTCTGCCACTGCCGGTTTACATCTTACTCTGCTTGCGTTGAAAATAGGGGAGGGTGATGAAATTATAACTACACCAATGACCTTTGCTTCAACTGTTAGCATGATAGTGCTTTCCGGAGCTACCCCTGTCCTGGCCGATATAGAGTCAGGAACCCTTAATATAGATGTCGCAAGGGTTGCAGAAAAGATCACATCGCGCACCAGGGCTATCATACCGGTTCATTTTGCCGGTCAGTCCTCTGACCTTGATCCGTTATTTTCTCTGGCAAGGCTTCATAATCTGTCAATTATTGAGGATGCGGCTCATGCCGCAGGCACTGAATACAAAGGTAAAAGGATCGGCAGTTTTGATTCTGTTTCAATCTTTTCGTTCCACCCCAACAAAAATATTACCACTGGAGAAGGTGGTATGGTCTGTACTCAGGATGAATCCCTTGCTGAAGATGTTTCACTTTTAAAGTTTCACGGCATGAGCCGTGAGGCATGGAAGCGTTTTGCTTCCAGTGGAAGTCCCAACTACGACATTATGTTGCCCGGTTACAAGTATAATATGATGGATATCCAGGCGGCTATCGGTATTCACCAGTTGCCCAGGCTGGATGGGTTTATTAATCGTCGAAAAGAGATTGCAGATCAATACAATAGGGCCCTGGAAGAAGTGCAGGAACTTTCTTTGCCCTTGCTTGCCCCCTACCAGCAGCGCCACGCATGGCACCTGTACACACCTTTAATCAAAACCGAACTGTTGACGATTGACAGAGAGCAATTTATGTCTGAGTTAAAGGCACACAATATTGGAAGCGGTTTGCATTACAAGGCTATTCACCACCATGCCTGGTATCGTAAAAATATGCCTGTAGATGATTCAGAACTCCCCAATGCCAGTTATGCATCTGACAGAATCCTTTCATTACCTTTATTTCCAGATATGACTGACAGTGATGTTGATGATGTTGTTACTGCTGTTTTTGACATAATAAAAAAGTTCAGGAGATAAGGGTGGCAATTGATAACCTTCACAAATTGCCTCCACAGAGTGTTGAGGCAGAGATGTCAATCCTGGGTGGAATACTGATTGATAATGATGCAGTCAACAGGGTATTGGAAATTCTGTTACCCACAGATTTTTACAGGGAGGTGCATCGCAAGATTTTCAGTGCAATGCTGGAGCTTTCAGAACATCGCGAGCCATGCGATCTGATTACCCTGACAGAGGCACTGAAAAGACGCGGGGATCTTGATTTCAGCGGTGGCGCTGCCTATCTGGCAACATTGGTGGATTATGTTCCAACAGCGGCTAATATCAGTTATTACTGCAAGATAGTGAAGGAAAAGGCATTAAACAGGCGATTAATTACGGTAGCTACGGAGATAGTAACCAAGGGATATGAAGAGCAGGGAGACGTTAATATCACCCTGGATGAGGCACAGAAGGCCCTTTTTGATCTTGCGGAAAACAGATTACATCCACAGTATTACCCTGTTAAGGATGTCATTAAAGACACCTTCAAGATGTTGCAGACCCTTTATGAAAAGAAGGAACAGATTACTGGCATACCAAGCGGCTACATTGATCTGGATCAGATGACAGCAGGTTTTCAGCCAGGCGACCTTGTTATAATTGCTGCCAGACCTTCAATGGGCAAGACCACCCTGGCGCTTAACATAGCCAGTTACGCCAGTGCAGAGGCAAAGGAAAAGGTTGGTTCTGTCATATTTTCGCTTGAGATGGGCAAGGAGCAGTTGGTGATGCGTTTTTTGTCATCATTAGCCCGTGTGGATGCAGGCAGGATGCGTACCGGACATCTTATGGACAGCGACTGGCCACGTCTGCAGCGGGCAGCCGGCATTCTGCATAACGCCAATATTTTTATTGATGATACGCCCGCCATAAGTGTTTTGGAGTTGCGGGCCAAGGCACGCCGTCTTAAGGCAGAACACAATATAGGGTTAATCATTGTGGACTACCTGCAGCTTATGCGTGGTGGGGCTAATCCAGAATCTCGACAACAGGAAATTTCCGAGATATCCCGTTCCCTGAAGGCCCTGGCGAAAGAGCTGCATCTGCCAGTGGTGGCGTTATCACAATTAAATCGAAGCCTTGAAAATCGCAGCGATAAACGTCCGATGATGAGCGACCTGCGTGAATCAGGCGCTATTGAGCAGGATGCAGATGTGATTATGTTCGTCTATCGCGAGGCAGTTTACTGTGAACATTGTCGCAAGAAAGACGGAAGTTGCACTGCCAACCATGAGAGAAGTGCTGAAATTATTATCGGAAAACAGCGTAACGGTCCGATTGGAACCATTGAACTGGCCTTTATGGGTGAACATACCAGATTTGAAAATATGGTCAGGACACAGTAAACAAAGGCGGTTACAGATAATCAAGCAAAGACATCTTGCTTATCTTTGCTGTTGTAGAAAGAGTTGCCTCAAAGGCCATCTGTTGTTGTTGCATCTGTACAGCCAGCTTAACGTAATCCGCATTTTGTACATTACCTATAACCGTCAGCATTGTGTTTTTTGAGTTGTCCAGCATTTTACTGATTGATTCAAGACGATAAATCCGGTTGCCGGTTGTAATTTGTGCATTATAAAGCTGCTGGGCCCCTGTATAGATATCCTTGGAAAGAGCCTGTAAGCTGGCTGTATCAGTAGGATCATTTTTAAGCACATAAATAAATTCATCAAGTGTCTTGAGTGTGTTTACATGTGGACCGGTCAGTATTTGACTGCCTGGTATATTTATCTCTTCAAATACCCCCGTATCCAGCTCAACAGAAATTGTCTCATCATTACCATTATAGTATGGGGCGCTGTCAGGCGGGTCTTGAACATTGCGGTCAAAAGGCATGGTTGTAACCTTTGTACCTGCAAATATGTAATTATCACCAACCTGTGTATTGCCATAATCTGCTAACTGTTCACGGTATGCGGTTAGCTGGTCTACCATGTTCTCAAGCACAAGATTGTCAGATACCCCACCTACTGCTATGGATACAAGTGACCTGATATCGGTGAGCGTTTCAGACATTGCCGTCAGAGGCGAATCAATCATGTTTATTGCTATAGCAGCTTTTTCAACATTGCTTGCATACTGTTCTTCAGCGCGTAACTGGTCAGCCAGGCTAACCAGCATATTGGCCCTGACAGGGTCGTCGCTGGGGCGGTTGTAGTTAAGGCCAGATGCGATCTTTTCGTTTGTCTTATCCATCAGGTTGCGTGTTGACTGAAGATTGTAGAGCGAGTTCTGCATGGTTATATTCGGTGTAATTCTCACGGTATCCTCCTGTTGCTAACGTACCATGTTTATAGCGATATCAATCATTTCTTGTGCTGTAGTGATTAATTTTGCAGATGCCTGATAGGAACGCTGGTATTCAACAAGGCTGGCAAGTTCTTCATCCAGTGACACACCGGATGAAGATTCTCTCAAGGTATTCAATTGTTTGAGAAATGCAGCATCTTGATCAACCACTGTTTGTGACGACTGAACATCCAGTCCCACCTTTGACACAAGGGAACTGTAGAAGGAGCTGTAGGTTCCTGTAAAGTTGGTGGTTCCAACTGTAAAAACAATCGATTTACCTGCAAGTTGGGCAATTTTTGATGCGTTAACATTGTTGCCTGGAACATCAACAGCATCAGCGGCAGCAATCTCTTCTGGCGAAGATATGTTAAGTGCTATTGCCCCGGCAGTTGTTCCGACCGGATCGAAAAAGTCCACTCCGGTGGTTTGCGGAACCTTCAGGTCGTATCCAAGCTGATGCTGGGTATTTATCTCTGATACCAACTGGTTTGCCAGCTCATTAACATTATCAAGGTAGTTGGGAATTATCACATCCCGCATCTTCAGGGTTGCCCAGAGCTGGCCACCAGATGTGTCAGAGCTGTAAAAAGGGGCTGGCTTTGTTGGATCGAGACTGTTACTTGTTGCACCATCGTAACCGGTTACTGTTACTGCGGACAGTGTAGCAGGAGGAGTGATTGATGCATTCAGTTTACCGTACTCAACGTCGTTAACCAGATAATACTTGACAGCCGGAGCTGCGCTGTCAGTCATGTAGACATCAGTGGTGCCATCTGTATTTTCTGTGTATTGAATTCCGATCTTTTCTGAAAGCTGCCTGATCAGATAGTCTCTCTGATCCCGCATTTCATTTGCATTGCCATAGACCAGTTCGGTCTCCTTGATCTGTGAATTCCACTCTGCAATATCCATTACCATTCGATTTATGTCGTTTACCTGAGGAGTAATAGAATCTTCCTGCGCGGAAATGGTGTCATTAAGGGTACGGTCAATATAGTGAAACTGATCAAGCATTATCTGGGCCCTGCTCAACAGAACCTGCCTCTCTGCGTTGCCGCTTGGATTTGTAGTAAGATCCTGCCAGGAAGCAAAAAAGTCATCCATGGCAGCTCCGAGTCCATCCAGGGCAACCTCGTTAAATATAGGTTCTACCTGTTGCAGTATCTCCAGTTTTTTGGAATCATATCCGGAATTTGTACCGGCATTTACCAGTTGTTTCTGTAGCAGGGCATCATAATAGCGCTCCACCACGGCAATCCTGACCCCTGAGCCCAAAGGAAAGCCGTTGTGGGTTGTAGGGGGCGCTGTCTCAAGGATTGCCCGTTGTCGAGAATAGCCTGGAGTGTTTACATTGGCGATGTTTTCGCTAATTACTTCGGTTGCTACCTGATATATTTTAAGACCAGCCTTGCCGATCTCCATTGCTGCGCCGAGTCCCATTTCATGCCTCCTTGTTAACCATTACAGCACCTGCCTGAATATTTGTGATGTAAGTGCCACTTCTGCCATAAATGTTAGAAGTATTCAATATTCTTAGTATAAATGATAAGGATTCATTTACTACACCTAAAAACTTTTCCAGCAAACTGCGGTTCTGGCTTGCCAGTAATGACACATCTGCGGCTGCCTGTTTGATTGCTTGTTGAAGGGGCTGTACCTCTATTTTCATTTCAGGAGGCATTGCACAGACTATTTCACTTAGCGTTGCAGAAGGAGAGAGTCCAAGCTGTACAGCGGTTTTAGCCATTACTCCCTGAACCGTTTCAGTAACCTTGCGCTGGCGTACTATAAGTTGCTCTTTATGGCAGTTAAGTGACTCCATCAGTTTTGTGTCAATCGCAACGATCGCCTTCTGTTCATCCTGAAGTGTCTGGTGTAAATCGTTAAGCAGTTGTAAATGTTCTGTCAATGCTTCTGACAGGCAATTTGCCGTTGCCATTAGCTTATTTACCGCCTTTATCAGAGATATTCGGCTGTGCGTTAACTTCGTACTGTTTAAGCAACTCTCTTTCAACCATTGCAGCAAGGCTTCCAGTCCCACCCCTTTTGGAGGACGCTGTTGCGTATTCCTGATCGAGCATGTAACGGTAGGTTTCCTCTGCCCTTCCACCGCCGGTAAGTTTGTCTTCAGGAACAGTGGCACGCATTGACTTGATCATCATTCCGGTAAAAAGCGCCTCAAAATCCTGGGATATCTTTTTGATCTTCTTCCGTTCCTCATCATTCAGATGCTCGCCTTTAACCTTTTTTGCCAGTTTGAGTTGTTCTGTCTGACTGTTTTGAGACAAAATCTCTGAAGCAGTATAAAGTGTGGTGTCTGTCATATCTATCCTATCGGTATTTTGCGTCGTTACTGAAACTGTCAGATAATTACCAGTTCTGCCTGCAATGCTCCAGAGGCCTTGATGGCCTGCAGGATGGAGATCAGATCACGAGGGGTTACGCCAAGCAGGTTAAGACCCCTGACAACATCACCAATTGTGTTGGCCTCAGGCAGAAGAGAAAGCCTTTTTTGTTCTTCCTGAACATTAAGGTCTGTACGAGGCACAACTTTGGTCTCACCTTTACCCAGAGGATTAGGTTGTGAAACCATGGGGGTTTCTCTTACAGTCAGTGTAAGGTTGCCGTGGGATACTGCTACGCCTGCAATTCTTACCTTGTCACCAATTACGACTGTACCTGTCCTTTCATTTACCACCACACGGGCTGGTTGATCCTGATTTACTTCCAGATTTTCAAGCATTGAGATAAATTCGACAGGACGTGAAGAATAAATATCAGGCAGTCTTACCATGACTGAACCACCGTCTTTACTACTGGCGGTACCGGCAAAGTTTTTATTTATTGCTGCTGCAATTCTTGTGGCGGTTGTAAAATCCGGTTGTGACAGGTTCAGACGTAGGTCTGTTTTACCTGTTAATACATTAGGCAGTTCCCGTTCAACAAGGCCACCTGCCGGAATTCTGCCTGCTGTTGGATGGTTCTTTGTTGCTGAAGCCCCCTTTCCGGCAAAAGCAAAGGAGTTTGTGAGTATTGGACCTTGTGCTACAGCATAGACATGGTTATCGGCACCCCTTAAGGGTGTCATTATCAGTGTTCCTCCAGCGATTGTTTTTGCATCCCCCAGAGAAGAAACTTCTACATCAAGTTTGGTCCCCTGCTTTGCAAATGCTGGTAAGGTGGCGGTTACAAGCACTGCGGCCACGTTTTTAACCTTGACGTCAGCACGGTTGATTGTTACCCCCATCCTTTCAAGTACACTGACCAGTGACTGCACAGGAAATTTTGTCTGGTCACTGTCTCCTGAACCGTTCAAGCCTGCAACAAGCCCGTATCCAACCAACTGGTTAGATCGGACACCATCAAATGCGGCAATATCTTTGATACGGGCAGAATATCCGCTAACCGGAATAAGCAGGGTAAATAGTATTGAAATTATGACTGTTTTTTTCATGGCGTTACCTCAAAATGGCCACAGCTTGTCAACCAGATTCATTAACCAACCCGGTTTTTGTCGATCTGAAATTATCCCTTCTCCTGAATAGCTAATCTGGGCATCAGCAATAAAGAACGAGTTAATGGTGTTTTCAGCAGTAATATCTCTCTGGCGTATGGTTCCTCTGACTGTGACGATCTGATCCTCATTATTGACCCTTACATTTCGACGACCTTCTATTTTGAGATTACCATTAGGTAACAAGTCTGTTACCTTTGCCGTTATGGTGGCAGTCAGGGTCTCTTTTCGTGATGTTGAACCGCTGCCGTCAAATTTGGAACTGGCGCTGGCATCTATCAGCTTGGAAAGATCTCCGAGATTGTTTGTCAGCATTCCGGCACTCTGCAATCCCATGAATGCAGGTATTCCCGCACTAATTTCACTGGAGCGTCCGGTGGCTGTCGCAGCCTCTTTGCTGGCGCTGGCAGATTCAGTTACGATGATGGTTACTATGTCTCCAATCCGGCGGGCCTTGCCATCCTCTGTTAAGGCGATGGATGAGTGTTGCCAGATTGACCCATTGTTATAGCTATGCACCGGCGGTTTAAGCTGTTGATCAAAACTTGGTGTAACTACCTCCGCCTGCTGCACAATGCATCCAGAAAGTAAAAGTGCAAGGCAGGCCATCATAAAACATTTCATCAGGTTATCTCCTGGTTTAGAAACCGACTGCAACAGTTGAGGCATCAACTACACGGGCCGGTATATCTCTTTTTGACAACAGGTTCTGTACTCGGATAAGGTCGCCTATTCCACCAGCACTTTTGGCCATGCCTGCAACAGTTATCCTGATAGAGCTATTTTCTGCCACGATGGTAACCAACTGCCCACTGACAATAACCGGAACACTAACAAGCTGATTGCTTCTGATTGCGGCGCCAGACCTGACTGTGCTGCGAAGTTTTTTTCCTACAGCATCATTTATGTTTTCTACAGGATGTCCATCTGACTGGGCCAGATCCTGCTCCTGTAAATGCATATCTCTGGCAGTCAGTACAGTTCCAGCCAGAAGTTGCCTTGATGCTGTTACCATTTTGGTTCTTGCACTTACCTTGAGGCGTAACGGAAGATTTTTTTCAACAACTCCGTTAATCCTTACAACAAGCGCCATGTTTACAGCTCCCCAGCCTTTCCAACCAGCCGGAGCAATCAATTCCAGATTTCTTTCACCTCTTGATACTTTAACCCCTTTGGGTATTGCCAGATCAATTACAGAGACGTCCCATCCTTTTTCAGATAGCCTCTCAGAAAGAAATCTGTCTACCGCTGCCCTGACTTCCGATTCCGGTAGTGTTACCTGTCTGGAAGTAAAGGCATCAGAAAAAGAGGCTGAAAGAAAAATCAGAAGGAACAGAAATAAGCTGCTTGCAAATCTTAGTCTGTACATCAGTTACCTTTTCAGGTTGTTGGCCATCTGAAGCATCTCATCAGAAGTTGTGATTGACTTTGAATTGGCTTCATATGCCCTCTGGCCAATAATCATGTTGACCATCTCCTCGGCTACGTTCACATTGCTCATCTCAAGAAATCCATGTGAAATGGTGCCAAACCCGTCCTGGCCTGGCGTGCCGGTTGTTGCATTTCCAGAGGCATCTGTTTCAACATAGAAGTTACGCCCCATGGAAGACAAGCCTGTCGGGTTAGTAAAATTTGCCAACTGAATGTTACCTACAGTGGAAGCTGCTGTCTGTCCTGCCTGTACTGCCGAGACCGTGCCGTCAGTGCCTACAGTAATCTTTGTGGAGTTGTTCGGAATTACAATTTCCGGCAGCATCGGGTAACCGTCGGATGTGACAATACGTCCGTTGCTGTCCATTTTGAACGCCCCCGCCCTTGTATAGGCTGTGCTTCCATCCGGCATCTGTATCTGGAAAAAACCGTCCCCTTCAATGGCCATATCAAGCTGGCCGCCGGTATTTTGAAAATCTCCCGGAGTGAACTGCTTGGATACTGCGGCCAGCTTTGCCCCCATACCAAATTGAATCCCTGCCGGTATCTGTGCAGCATTAGTGGATGGAGAGCCAGGATTCTGAACGGTTTGGTACATCAAATCCTGAAAATCAGCACGGCTCTTCTTAAAACCTGTTGTATTTACGTTGGCCAGGTTGTTGGAAATGACGTTCATGTTCTGAGTCTGGGTATTCATGCCGGACGCTGCGGTCCATAATGATCTCATCATAACTGTTACTCCTTTTTATTAGACTCGCGCCAAGTCATTGACTGCCTTGCCGGTCATATCATCAAAGCTGCGTACCATTTTCTGGCATGTCTCAAAATAACGGCTGGTTTCTATCATTTGCACCATTTCAGATATGGAATTGACATTAGATTGTTCAAGATATCCCTGGCTGACTGCGGTGGAACCGTTTGCGACCTGTGGGGCAGTCCCATTTTCAGGCACAAATAATGAACCGGCCTGTTTTGTAAGACGGTATGGTTTGGGAAAATCAAAAATAGCCAGCCCTCCGGACTGTTCCCCATTAAGTGTAATATTGCCCTGACTGTCTATTACAGGCTTTATACCACCGGGTTGTGCAGCTACGTTTATCCTGATCGGCTGGGCATCTTCAGGTCTTCCGCCGCCAATTGACAACACAGGGAAACCACTACTGGTTACAAGTGTGCCGTCGTTAGACAGACGGAAATTTCCGTTTCTTGTATAGGCTACGCCATCCGGGGTTCTGACGGCAAAAAATCCTTCTCCCTGAATAGCGACGTCATATGTATTTCCGGTTTGCACCTGAGATCCTGATGAAAAGTCAGTAATCAAGGTTTCCCGCAGCAAGGCGGGGTCAGCAGTCTGGGCATCAGGTATCGCCGGAGGATTCAGGTTACCTGCCAGTACAGATTCAAAGGCCAGGCGATCCTGCTTAAAACCGGTAGTGCCGACGTTGGCCAGATTTGAGGCAATTACATCAAGCCGTCTCATGGCGGTAATATTGCCGGATAATGCAGAATACATTCCGCTGTTCATGTTTATTCCTCCTTATTTTAAAAGCTTCATGGGCAAAACCTTTTAAGCTTACCCTTAAGTCTCAGCATGGCCTGGCTCAGAATCTGACAGATACGTGATTCGGTTAATCCCAGCACTACGCCAATCTCTTTCAGGTTAAGCTCTTCATAATAGTACAAGGTAACTGCCAGGCGTTCCTTTTCAGGCAGTCCGTCAATAGCATACCCAAGCGCCTGAACAGCCTGACTTTCCATAACCTGGCTACGGGGGTCTTTATGTTCGTTATCAGATAGTATATCGGCCAGACTCAAAGGATGGCCTTCATCATCATCCCAACTGTCATCAATACTTATAAAGCTGTATTCGTGAATATCTTCCAACATGCAGTAATATTCATCCAGGCTGATCTGAAGGGTCTCAGCCATTTCCTCACCGTTTGGATTACGCCCAAGACGCTGTTCCAGCAGATGCATCTCGCGTTCCACTCGTTTGCATCTGTCACGCATGGTACGGCTAAGGGAATCACCGGCACGCAGTTCGTCCAGAATTGCACCTCGAATATGTTGTTCTGCAAAGGTCTTGAACTGTACTCCGCGTTCAGGGTCAAAGCGGTCCGCTGCATGGATCAGCCCAACCACAGCCGCACTCGCAAGGTCCTGCGGGTCCAGGTGGGACGGTAATTGAGTTGCAAAACGGTTCACCATGTAACGGACCAACGGCAAGTGAGCTGTAATCATGTTCTCACGTATTTGCTGGCTGCGGTCACCAGTCTGTTCTTCGTATGCCTTAAGCCTGCTCATGCACCGCTACCGCTGGAGCTTTCAAGATAACGCCGGAAGAAAAACTGGATATTGCCCTTCAGATGTGTCTGACGACTGTTTTCAATAATTCGTTTTGCCAGTGTTGTGAAACAGTTTGAAACATCTGAGTCAGGGAATAGTTCATAAACAGCTTTCTGTTTTTTGACAGCGTCAATCAGTCTTTCATCTCGAACCACGCAGCCAAGGTAATCAAGTGATATGTCAAGAAACCGACCTGCAACATTAGCCAGCTTGCGAAAGACTTCAAGTGCGTCTTCGCTATCTCGGGCCATATTAATCAACACCTTGAAGTGGTGTTCTGAATAGCGGGTAGCCAATAGCTTGATCAATGCGTATACATCGGTAATGGAGGTCGGTTCAGGTGTGACCACTACCAGGATTTCCTGAGCTGCAACAGTAAAATAGGTAACATTTTCAGAGATACCAGCTTCAGTATCAATAATCATTATATCAAAATCTTCTTCAAGCATATCAAGCTCATCCAGTAGTTTCAGCTTCTCGTGCTGTCCAAGACTTGTGTATTCCTGTATGCCTGAACCTGCCGGAATCAGTTTGATGCTGGGTGCTACTTCGACAATTATCTCTGCCAGACCCTTCTCGCCTGACAGCACATGATTCAAGTTGAACTGAGGCGACAGGCCAAGCAGTACGTCAAGATTACCTACCCCAAGATCGGCATCTATTATAAGAATTTTTTTACCCTGAGATGCCAGAGCCATGGCCAGATTAGCCACAATATTACTTTTGCCTACCCCTCCTTTGCCACTGGTAACTGAAATTACCCTTATACTGTGCTGAGTAGCCAACTGTCCGGAGTTGTCTGACGTTTGACTGGAATGTTTGGCATTTCTTGCCATCTGACGAAGGGTGTCGGCCTGATCACCAATGCCGCGCTCTGCACTCATTGCACACCCTCCCTCAGAATCAGTTCCGCAAGTTTTTCCGATGTTGCCACCTCAATATCCTCCGGTACCTTCTGACCGGTAGTAAAGTAAGCTATTTGAAGATTTGCCTTTAACAGAAGATTTACTATGCATCCAACGCTTTCACATTCATCAAGCTTGGTAAACACCACTTTACTAATCGGGAATATGCTGAATCGATTTAGTATTTCTTGCAGCTCTCTGTCTTTGGTTGTTGCGGAGAGGCACAGATAGATGTCTGATTGTATGGTTTTTTCAAGAAATCCTTTCATCTCTTCAAGTTTGTCAGAGTCCTTATGACTACGCCCTGCTGTATCAATCAGAATCAAGTCACTCTTTGAATGCTTTTCTACGGCTCTTTCAAGTTCTTTTGGGGTAGAGGAGACTTCAAGAGGTATTCCCATTATTTTGGTGTATGTCTTTAACTGCTCTACAGCACCAACCCTGAAGATATCCATTGTAATCAGTGCAACTTTGTTACCCCTGTTCAGAGCATACATTGCCGCTAGCTTGGCTGTTGTGGTTGTCTTGCCAACGCCGGTGGGACCTACCAGCGCAATAATGCGGGGTGCATTTTTTTTCAAACGCAAGATGCCGGCAAAACGGATTAAACGTGCAAAAGCCTCTCCAAGACGACTTTTCATAGAGTCTGTGCCCTGTCCGTTAGGCAGGGTATTGATTGTCTCAACTATCTTGTTCTGGAAATCAGGTTCTACTCCTTGACGTTCAAGCTCTTGAACCAGGGGCGTTTTTAATACTGGTTCTGAGGTTTCCTTTTGCTGTAGAACCGGATTATTGGCTGCCTCAGACCACTGTACAGTTTTGACACCTTCCTGGTTTTTTACAAGGCTGTTAAGCAACAGTTTTTTTATCTCTTCAATGTCTTGTCTGGGAATATTATTAAGATTATTAATATCTTCTGTCTTAGACTGAATGCTTTCAGCCGTCTTGACCTGTTCAATCTGCTTTTGACGAAGTTCTTCATCCCGTTTGGTCATCTGCTCAACCTTTTCACGGAGGTCCCTAAGCTCACGGGCCAGAGGTGCCAGCATGGAATTTTCAAACTCTTCCTTGGCGGTACGTTCCCGTTCCTGGCGCTCACGCACAGGGGGCTGTGGGGGTTGAGGGGGTCGAGGATCAACAGCGGCAGTGACCTTGATTATATCTTTACTGAAGAAGCCAAAGATGCCGCCCTGTTTTTCCTTTTTGGTGGAAAGGATCATGGCATCAGGGCCTAGTTCCAGTTTTACCAGCTTTAGCGCTTCTGCCATGGTTGGTGCTTGAAAGGTTTTAACCAGCATGGAAGGTTACCACTCCTAATGACTGAATTTTAACATTTTGTGGTATTTCATTATGGGACAAGACAGCCACGTGTGGAACAAAGCGTTCAATCATTTTTTTGACATGGCGTCGAATGGAGGGAGATGCCAGGATAACTGGTTGTGCGCCGTACACACTGAAACGCTCTGTTACATTTTTGATCGAGGCGATTATCTGCTGGGCAGCTCCTGGTTCAATGGCCAGATAACTGCCCTGATCCGATGGTTGTATTGCCTCTGCAACCGCATCCTCTACCTCTCGGTCTATTGTTGCAAGATAGAGTGTATCCTCTTCCATTTTAAACTGATCCACAATAAATCTGCCAAGTGATTGACGTACAAACTCTGTCAGGACATCCGGGTCCTTGGTCAATCCGGCGTAATCAGCCAGACTCTCTAAGATGGTGCGCATATCTCTAACGGAAACCCCTTCTTTAAGAAGATTTTTGATAACACGTAACACTACCCCAAGACCCAACTGACCCGGGATCAGTTCATCAACCACCTTGGGGGCAGTAATTGCAACATTGTCCAGTAACTGCTGCAATTCCTGTCGTCCAACCAGATCCTGTGCGTATCTGCGGATCGTCTCACTGATGTGAGTAGCGATTACAGTGGTGCTATCCACAACGGTATAGCCGTTAACTTGAGCCTTTTCCCTGTCTTCGCTGCGAATCCAGACCGCCGGCAGGCCAAAGACTGGCTCCTTGGCCGATGGTCCAGGCAGTTGAGCCATTACAGCACCTGAATCCATTGCCAGATACTGGCCGGTTAATTCGCTTCCACCAACCCTTGCTCCACGGATAAGGATGTTATATTCATATGGTTTTAACTGAAGGTTGTCGTGGATATGAATTGGAGGTACCACAAACCCCATCTTTTGGGCAAACTGACGACGGATTGAGCGTATCCGTTCCAGCAATTCGCCGTTTTGGGATGCATCCACCATCGGTACAAGTCCGTAACCTACTTCAAGTTCCAGGGTATCCAGAGGGCGAATTGCAGAGGCTTGATCCTGTGATTCCTCCTCTCCTGCCGCCTCAGCCGCCGCAGCTTCTTCTTCAACTACCTGGGCCATTTCGCGGGACATCCGACCAACCAGCCAGGCAATGCCGGATAAAAGTAAAAAGGCAAAATGGGGCAGACCCGGGATAAGCGCAAACAAGAACATAACCCCTGAAACAACATAAAACGCCTTTGGATAGTTCAGGAATTGACCTGTCAGCTCCTGGCCAAAGTTGTTCTCATCTGCGGATCTTGTTACAATGATACCGGCAGCAGTTGAGATGATCAGGGCTGGTATCTGGGCCACTAGGCCTTCACCCACAGTCAGTAATGTATAATTAGTTAGCGCTACATCAAGTGCAAGTCCCTGTTGCCATATACCAATAATCAATCCGCCAAATATATTGACCAGCATAATCAATATTCCGGCGATTGCATCACCACGCACAAATTTGCTGGCACCATCCATTGCGCCGTAAAACTCGGCTTCACGGCGAATCTTTTCGCGACGCTTCTTGGCCTCTTTTTCCGTCAAAAAACCGGCAGAGAGGTCAGCATCAATGGCCATCTGCTTACCTGGCATGGCATCCAAAGTAAAACGGGCAGACACTTCAGCCACCCTACCGGCACCTTTTGTAATAACCACGAAGTTGATGATTACCAGTATCAGAAACATTACAGCTCCGACAACATAGTTACCACCTACAACAAATGATCCGAATGCCTTGATAACAGCGCCAGCCGCATCTACACCTTCCCGTCCATGCATCAGTATCAAACGGGTAGAGGCTACGTTGAGAGCAAGGCGGAAGAGTGTAGTTACCAGTAGAACAGAAGGAAACACAGAAAAGTCAAGGGGGTGAAGTGTGTATAGACAAACCAATAATATAGCTAGAGAAATTGTAATGTTGGCCGCAAGAAAAATATCCAGAATAAAAGCCGGTAAGGGAATTATCATCAGCGCAAGCACACCGATTACGGCCAGCGCTACGTATATGTCGGAATTTTTTCTGAAGTTGCTCAGCTCAAGAGCCTGGACAGATGTCCCGTTTGCCATAATACAACCATATCCCCAAGAACTATATAAAAGTCTTTTAGTAAATTAATTAAAATAGCGTTAAGGCGGAACATAAAACCGCTCGAAACGCAGGCAGGATGCCTACGCTCCACAATTTT
>DYNH01000108.1 GCA_020721175.1 Trichlorobacter lovleyi
ATCATCGGCAGGTCTTCTGGCTTGCGATTCATCCTCCGGGCGCCTTCCCGATTCAGATGAATCAGTGACATAATTGCCCTTTGTCCTCGCTTACAGCGGCGGGTCCGCGGGGGAATGACTCCCAAAAAAGCTTCACCCCTCTTCCCTATCAAGCCCTTGCGGGCACCGTGAACATAACTATTAAGCTTCCCCTGGACGGAGGAATATGTATCATGGGTATCAAATGACAAGTTTAGCAGAGACTGTCAAGGAGTTATTATTTCAAGACATTGCCTTTTTGCAACATATAGGATTTATAATAACTATCCAACACCGGCTGAAGAATAGTCTGAAGTGTGATCCTGAACGAAGTAAAGGACATGTTTTAAATGCTTTTGAAGCAATAAAGACTTCATAAATATAGATGCAAAAACCAAACCGGAAAAAGATGATTTCAGCCAGCAAAAAAATTGGACAAAAGCTTGCTGACAAAGCCCCCCTTTCTATGGGATAAAAGATGGTTTTAAATCTTAAGGTTTACAACCACACTTGAACAATCCTAGATAACTAATGACACGTAATCATGTCCCGAAACTGCTGAAGCTGGCAGGTCCAATGATACTTTCTTCTTCTGCAATCACGCTGATGCAGATAATTGACGCTATTGTGCTATCTCGCTATTCCAACGAGTCTGTTGCTGCGATGGGCCCTTCTAGCCTTGCTGTAATCCTGTTTCAGGGTTTTCTGTTTGGAACAGCGGGGTATGCAGGAACCTTTGTTGCCCATAGTCATGGGCGTGGTGATTCAACAGAAGTCTTTAAATCTGCATGGCTTGGCATACAGACCGCCCTGTTTTCCGGTGTTCTGGCCTTAGTTGTTGCATGGCCAATTGCACAACTGTTTCTTTTTGCTGGCCACGAGCCTGAAGTAGCTCATGACGAAAAAATCTATTTTCTGATCTGTATGGCTGGATCGTTCTTCCCTGTACTATGCTCATCTCTGGCAGGGTGGCTCTCTGGAACAGGAAAAACAGTTACCGTATTCAAGGTTACCTTTATCTCGTTTGTCGCAAATGCCTTGCTGGCCTGGGGACTTGTACTAGGTGAGTGGGGTATGCCCCGGATGGGTATAGCCGGTGCGGCTGTTGCGACAGTGTCTGCCCAGATGGTTGCAGCTCTTTTATATACCGCACTGTTTATAAAATCTGGCGGTTTTGCTGACCCTGTCGTCAGAAGATTTGACAAACTGGAGTACCGGCGTTTTTTATCACTTGCTATGCCTTTCGGGTTCAGGATCAGCGGAGAGCTGGCTGCCTGGACCCTGTTTCTGGTGATTGTAGGTCGCCTGGGTACCGTGGAACTGGCAGCATCAAGCATTGCATTCCGGATCAACGGAGCTGCATTTTTCCCGGCATTGGGGCTTGGTCAGGCCGCCGGAATACTGGTGGGATACGCCCGCGGTTCTGGAAACGACGATGAAGTGCCTGCCATTGCATGGCAATCTCTCGCAGTGTGTGAAATCTGGATGCTGGCTATGGCGTTTGTCTTTGCAACCGCCTCTGCACCTCTTGTATCTGTTTTTGCAGGCAGTGGCACAGAAAGCCAGCAAATTATAGAAACAGGCTCGCTGGTAATGAAATTTGTGGCTATATACTGCCTCCTTGACGCTGCAAATGTTGTAATAGGGTGTGTACTGGCATCCGCAGGAGAGACGCTCTGGATAGCACGGGCCTTTTTCATCGCCTCTTGCCTGTTTATGATGCTGCTCTGGTTGGTTGACCGTTTGTATCCAGGTCTTTTACTGGAATGGACACTGGCAACGGTATTTGTATTAGTCACTGCCCTGGTCTGGTCATTCCGCTTTCACACAGGTGCATGGAGAAAGGTTCAACTGCTTCGTAAACCAGAGAGCTCCGTTTCTGATTCTTGACCGCTGATCCCCAAATCGCAAGAGACAAAATTGGGGCAGGACTTGATTTTTAATGGTGGGCCTGTTATATTAGCAGACAAAGGTGTAGAGTGCTAATTTCAGGTAAAGTGAGGCAAGGTGCCATGTATACCGCACTACCAATTACAACCGACAGTTTTTCAAGGTATATCGCTGAAATACGTTCGTTTCCGGTACTTGATGAACATGAAGAACATCGCTTGGCAGTACGTCTGCATGAGGATCATGATCTTGAAGCAGCACAGACACTGATTACATCAAACCTCAGATTTGTGGTTAAAGTCGCTTCAGAATACCGTAATTACGGACTTAAGATGCTTGACCTGATCCAGGAGGGCAACATCGGTCTGATGCTGGCAGTCAAAAAATTCAACCCGTATCGAGGATTTCGTCTTATTACATATGCAGTCTGGTGGATCAGGGCCCAGATACAGAGCTTTGTCATTTCTACATGGAGTTTGCTTAAAATTGGAACAACTCAAGCGCAGAGAAAGTTATTTTTTAAGCTTAAGCAGGCCAGAAATGCTATACGGTCCCTCACTGGCGGAGATGATGACCTTCCGGCTACCGCCTTGTCACTTGATGTCAGTGAATCTGATGTAGAGGAAATGGAGCTCCGTATGATGGGCGAAGTTTCTTTGGATGATGAGCTTGTAGTTGGTGAAGGAACAACCTTGCTAGACACCCTTGTGGATGAGAGTCCAAATCAGGAAACCCGACTTTCTGATATGCAAGAGCAGCAAGTACTGAATGCAACAATATCTGAAGCTGTATCTCGTTTGGGTGAAAAAGAACAGTTTATTGTTAAAGAGAGAATTACTGCAGATGAGCCAATGACTCTGCAAGAGATAGCAGACTATTTTTCGATATCAAGAGAAAGAGTTCGCCAAATTGAAGAAAATGCACTCAGGAAGATAAAGGGATATCTGACGTCAAACATGACGTGTCAACCAGCTTGAATTCTTATTTGGACGTATTACGACTCCGATAGATACCCCATATCCCCGAAGTGTTTTATCGGGGATATGGGGTATCAGGCAGTTATAAAAAAGCCTGCCAAAATGACAATCTCCGACACTGTGCTGAATATTTACCAAATGGTTTCGGAACCGTTGAATACCTGAAAGTTATCTTATATTCATACAGACGGAAACCTGCCTGAACTGCCCTGTAGTCACAGTTTATGCTGACGAACCCTGAAAAAGAGCCTCGGTTTCCAAACTTAAATACCTGTTCAGAAGAAGAGTTGCTATGGGAATAGCCGAAGACTTGATCATATTGGAAAACCGGCTGAAAGAACTGATTACCAAGTATGAGCAGTATTTTATCGGGCTTGAGAAACGTGAACCGCTAAAATTACGGGAAGATGTGGAGAAGCTTGTTCGCCGTTATTTAAACACCCCGATTAACAACACCATGTACAAACACCGCTACAACAATCTTGCTGCCAGATTCAACAGCTACCAGCAGCATTGGGCTAGAATCATCAGGGAAATTGAAGAGGGGCGTTATTCACGTGATCGTTTCCGCGCACATATGCATGAAACAAAAAAATCTACAACAGTTCAGGATAAAACCAGCCAGCAGGTGTCACCACAGAATCTTGAACTTGAACGCGTCTATGAGGAACTGCTGGAGGCCCGTCGCAGTTGCAAACTTCCGGTTGAGGGGATGACCAGACAACAGCTTGAAGAAACATTGAACAGACAAAAACCTCTGCTTGCCAGCAGGCTCGGTACTGATGACATCCGTTTCCGAGTTGTCGTTGAAGACGGCAGACCAAAGATAAAGGCAGGCATAAAGCAGAAATCAGTAACATGAACAATGAACAATCTGGCTTCAACATGACCACACCCCCATACCTTTCCCAATCATATAAAACTTTCACCGGTGCAGAAAATCTTGCTAACAAACTTGCAGATGGAATCTCCAGTATTAGGCTAAAAGGGCTTAAAGGTTCAGCAACAGCCCTTCTGATTGCCGAATTGTCCAGAACCTGCTCGCGTCAGATTGTTGTCGTAACAGAAGATCAGGCTGCTGCTGACGAATTTACAATGGAACTGAATTTTTTCGACGCTGTTAATCTCAGTCCATTCCCGGGTTGGGACGTCACTCCATTTGAGGCAGCCTCACCTCATCCGGACATCACAGGGCTAAGGATGCAGACGTTACAGGGCCTTGCTTCCGGTAGCCCCTGTACAGTTGTTACACCCGCCTCTGCATTGACTCAGAGGCTGATACCGCGTTGTGTTCTTGCTGAGGCATCCTGCTGTATCAGACATGGGGATGAACCGGATAGGGAGCGCCTGCTGGATAGCCTGGTCAGGATGGGTTATTCTAACTGTTCGCTAGTTGAGGAAAGGGGCAGTTTTGCAGTCAGGGGGGGGATACTGGACCTGTTTCCGCCCAGCCTTTCAAGACCTGTCAGGATCGAGTTTTATGGTGATACGATTGACACAATACGCAGCTTTGATCCCTTAAGCCAGCGCTCACAGGAGTTGCTCAGCGAGCTTGTTCTTCTGCCATCCCGGGAGCTGGTACTTTCTACTGAATTATTACAGCCTTTTTCTTTAAGACTTAAAGAGCGGGCCGATCAACTGGATATCCCTGCAGATCGACGCCGTCAACTTATAGCAGAACTGCAAGGCACAAACTATCCTCCAGGGATTGAGTTTATGCTGCCGCTATTTTACCCTGATCTTGAAACCTTATTTGACTATCTGCATCAGCCGCTTCTGGTACTGGCTGAACCTGAGAGACTTAAGCAATCAATTCAGCAGCAGATTGAAGAAGTAAGTAACAGCGCAGAAAAGGCAAGGTCAGAACAGCGCCTGTACCCTGTTTCCGGTACGCTTTATCTCTCAATGGAGGAGATCCAGTCAGAGCTTCTCAAGTATCAGCAGTTGAAGCTGAACGGGGTTGATACTGACCGGGACAGTTCCGGCTTTTTCGAGGTATTCTCAGAAGACAACAGAGATATCAGGATAGATGTCACAGGCGAGCAGCAAAATCTGCTTGAACCACTGGCTGAACGGATCAAAAACTGGTCTGCTGACGGCTGGATTATCATCGTGGCCTGCCGTCAACTGACACAGGCTGAACGCCTGAAGGAACTTTTGACCCCGTACCGTGTCAGAACGGCTTTCAGCGAACCGGGACATTTTGGTTCTCTGGCATTAAAAGATGATAACGTCGATCTACTGCTGACTGTAGCTGAACTTTCCCGAGGTTTTCGTATGCCTGATCTGCGTCTGGCAGTGATTGCCGAGGAAGAGCTTTTTGGCAGGCGCACTCGTCGTAAAAGCAGTGTCAACACCCTGCGAACCAAACAGATACTGGCATCTCTGGCTGAGCTGAAGCCGGGCGATGCAATGGTTCATATAGACCACGGGATCGGTATCTACAGAGGTTTAAAGCATCTGAAGACCACTGCGGTTGAGGGTGATTTTCTGTTGCTGGAGTATGCAGGTAACGACAAACTCTATCTGCCAATAGACCGTCTGGGACTTGTGCAGCGTTACGTTGGAGGTGAAGGGGCAGCTCCAGCACCTGCAAAACTGGGTGGCACCGGTTGGGAAAAGACTCGCAGCAAGGCACGTAAAAATATTGAGGAGCTTGCTAACGAATTGCTTGATGTGTACGCCAGACGTCAGGCCAGTCAGGGCTTCAGCTTTTCTCCGCCCGATGAAATTTTTCGTGAATTTGAGGCTACTTTTCCGTGGGAAGAGACCCCTGATCAGCTTTCAGCAATTCAGGATGTGCTTCTTGACATGCAGCACAGCAGGCCGATGGACAGACTGGTCTGCGGAGATGTCGGGTACGGCAAGACAGAAGTGGCTCTGAGGGCTGCCTTCAAGGCGGTTCTTGATGGCAGGCAGGTCGCAATGCTGGTACCCACCACTATCCTTGCCCAACAGCACTTTGAGACCTTCAGTAATCGTCTTAAGGATTATCCGGTTTCAATTGATATGCTGTCCCGTTTCCGTAACGCAAGAGAGCAGAAGGATACACTCTCAAGACTGAAAACAGGCAAGCTTGATATCATCATAGGAACACATCGCCTTTTGCAGAAAGATGTCTGCTTTAAAAATCTCGGTCTTTTGATTGTTGATGAAGAGCAACGATTCGGGGTTAAAGACAAGGAACGGCTCAAGCAGTATCGCGCCAGTGTTGATATAATGACACTTACAGCGACCCCGATTCCACGCACCCTGCATCTTTCAATGTTGGGGATCCGTGACCTTTCGATTATTGATACCCCGCCTGTTGATCGTCAGGCGATCAAGACTGTGGTTGCACGTGACAATGATGATCTGATCAGGGATGCGATCATGCGGGAGATTGAAAGACACGGGCAGGTCTTTTATGTCCACAACCGGGTTCATTCCATAGGTATTGTTGCTGAGCGTCTGCGAAAACTGGTGCCCACAGTCCGAATTTTGGTTGCCCATGGCCAGATGAACGAGAAACAGTTGGAAAAGGTGATGCTTGAATTCATGCATGGTGAGGCCGAGCTGTTGCTGACCACAACCATTATAGAATCCGGGCTGGATATCCCCAGGGCAAATACAATGCTGGTGGACCGTGCCGACACCTTCGGACTATCCCAACTATATCAATTACGAGGCAGAATTGGTCGTTCCACAATGAAGGGATACGCCTATCTGCTGATTCCAGGTGCTGGAAGCATTACCCAGGATGCCAGAGAGCGCCTCAGGATAATTCAGGATATATCAGAACTTGGGGCAGGTTTCCGGATAGCCAGTCATGACCTGGAGCTGCGCGGGGCCGGTGATATGCTTGGACCGCGCCAGTCCGGCACTGTAGCGGACATAGGTTTTGAATTGTACACCAGAATGCTTGAAGAGGCGATAGCCGGCCTTAAGGGAGAGGAGCTGGAAGAACGTTTTGATCCGGAAATAAATCTTTCAATCCCTGCATTTATTCCAGAGAGTTACGTGCCTGATACAAATCAGAGGCTTGTTTTGTACAAGCGGCTGGTTCAGGCAGAAACTATAGAAGATGTTATTGAAGTTTCCGATGAAATGGGTGATCGCTACGGACAGCCACCAATGCCAGTGAAAATTTTGGAACGGGTAATGGGATTGCGGATCAGGCTTAAACAGTTAAAGGTACTCAAGGTGGATTCTGATGGCAAGAGGCTATGCCTGGGATTTCATCCAAAAACAGTAGTCAGCCCGGATGTATTGATAAATCTGATCCGTTCAGAACCAGCAACCTACCAGTTCACACCGGATCATTGCCTGCTGGTTAACTTGTCTGCAAACAGCACAAACTCCCAAATTCTTGACACTCTCTCAGAAACACTTGAACTGCTTGCAAGGTAGGGACCATACGTTTAAAAGTCTGGCAAAAATTTTGGTGGATACATATGCAGGGTATGCCTTGAAGGGTGAGGAAAACACCGACATTCTCTCCCCTTGAAGGGTCATAAAAGGGGGCAACCCATGGTCGAATGAAGAAGAGAACATCCGTTTCACGACAGCGTAAGCACGCAGAACTGGCTCGGCACAAGGCAGGAGCCTGGGGCGTTCATGGTCATCGCCATGCAGTTCTGGCCTGTTGTGCTGGTAAGGCGCTGCAGCGGGGTTCCGTTTACCGTTACCACCATACTGCCAAAAAGAAACTCTGTCTGGCCGTCAATCAGGTGAGAGGCAACGCCACCTGCGGAGCCTGGTTCGTTGCCGTTGCTCATGGAAATTATCGACATGGCGTTTATGACCGGAGCCGCCTCCATCATCACATTGACGGCAGGGTTGGCGCAGTTTGCAGACATGGCTATATTGGGGTACGGCACAGTCACGGGTCCGGCCGGAGTGGGGGTGAGGCATACATCAGGGAATCCCTGGCACATCCCGGTTCCTACTGTAAGTGCATACATGTTCCGCTCCTTTATCCCAGGCTTATCTTCTCTGCGTCTATCCTTACGTTCTCTTCCGCGGTCTGCATAATATCCCTTGCCTGCACAGTAGTAGTTCCATCGGCAAGGCACCGCATGGAGCCTGCCTGCAGCTCGTCATGCTCCTCAACCATCCTCACGGAATTGCGGCTCTTTTGGTAAACGAAATCAAACTCTTCAATGGATTTTCCGGCAAGGGAGTGGATCTCCTCAAAACGGCTCTCCAGTATCCGCCCCTCAAACCTGGTGTTCTCCGCAACGCACTTCATGGCGGCGGTTTTAATCTGCAGCCCGGCTGCAAGGGCGGTCATCTCCCCCCTG
>DYNH01000109.1 GCA_020721175.1 Trichlorobacter lovleyi
TTGATAATTTTAATGAAAGCTAGTCATCAGCTATTGATTTGTCAAGGTTTTTTGTTGTGCATAAACCTGGCATCTGGTAGTTATCTGACACTTAACGGATATAATGAATCTGATTAAACTCGTTTGGAGGAATTAACATGCCTGCAGAATGGTACCAGGTAGTATGCACGGTTCCGGCACAGTTTACAGAAACGGTTGCTGATTTTCTTGCAGAGCTTTCTGGTTGTGGTGTCTGCACAGAAAACCGTGAAGTAGATACCTTCTCGGTTAATGATATTCCTGATACAGTTGATTATGACATAACCGCCTATTTTGCCCTGCCATGTCAGATAGAAGAGCAACTTTCTATTATTAATAATTTTCTATCGGAACTGACGGATCAATCAATAAAACATGTCAAGTACAGCTTACTGGGGGAAGAAAGCTGGTCTGAATCATGGAAGTTACATTTCAGGCCACTTGAAATCGGCAGGCGTCTCCTGATAATCCCTTCATGGGAAGAATACCTGAATGATGATAAACGTCTGAAGATAGTTCTGGATCCTGGCATGGCTTTCGGTACCGGTGGCCATGAAACTACCAGGCTCTGTCTTGAATGCCTTGATAATCTGCTGCCGACCTTTGCATCTGAAGCCGGTTCCCTGAGAGTACTTGATCTGGGGACAGGTTCAGGAATTCTCGCTATTGCGGCTGTAAAGTTGGGGGCAGGACATCTGGATGCTGTAGATATTGACCCTCAGGCAGTTTTTATTGCAACGGAAAATTGCAGGCTAAATGGAGTTTCGTCACAGGTTGTCTGCAGCACAACACCGCTTGAGCAACTTAATGACAGATATGGAATAATAATAGCCAATATTATTGCAGAAGAGCTTGTCAGGCTGGCCCCGAAGATAGTGAACAGACTTGAAACTGGAGGTTGCCTGATACTTTCAGGAATTCTTGAGGAGCGGGAGCAATATGTTCTTGAGGGATTTGGGCGTTTTCCACTAATTTTGGAGAGATCGCTTGCTGCCGGTGATTGGCGTTGCCTGCTTTACAGGAGCAGATTATGAGCGGAATTCGCCGCTTTGTTGTAAACTCAAGCAGTATAAGAGATGGTTACGCATCTTTTAATGATGAACTGCATCACCATATCGCAAGGGTTCTGCGTCTCAGGGCAGGTGATGAAGTTTTGCTGATAGATGAACATGGACGCAGGCATAACGGGGTTGTTGATCAGGTTACACAGGAGTGGACTGTTGTAAGGATTATCGCAACTGAAACAAATTCCACTGTTTCTGATCTTCTGTCCATATCTGTTATACAGGGCTTGCCGCGTGGAGAGAGAATTGAACTGGTTTTACAAAAAGGGACTGAACTTGGAATAACCGAATTTTCAATATTCAGGGCTGCCCGTTCAGTGCCCAGACTGTCAGCAGATAAATTACAGGGTCGGATGGAGCGTTGGAACAGGATTACGACAGAGGCTGCACGGCAGTCGGAGCGTCCTGATTATCCCAAAATTACTTGGTACTTTTCAGCATCCGAGGCAGCAGCTTCAACAGATGCGGAGTTGAAGCTTTTACTTTTTGAACGAGGAGCCTTAACCCCTTTAAGGGAAGTGATTGACAGCCTGCCCCGTCCCGCAAGGATTGCTGTTGCCGTTGGGCCCGAAGGCGGTTTTGAACCTGGTGAGGTAGAGATTTTTTCCGAATTTGGCTTTATTCCGGTTACCATGGGCAAGAGGATTTTACGTACTGAAACTGCAGCCCTTGCCATGACGGCAATACTACAGTATAAATGGGGAGATATCTAGTATCTGACAGGGGGGAATATTGTATGAAGTGTCCCAAATGTGGTTATAACAGTTTTGAATCATATGACACCTGCAAAAAATGTTCTGCAGATTTGACTGAATTCAAGCAGATTCATAAACTTACAGCGTTGGTGCTGCCACCTTCATTGCGTGCCTCCATGGCTACTGAATTTGAAGATGACCAGGGTGAAAACGATAATCAGTCCGATGGTGGCGCTGATATGTTTACTTTTGATCTCCCTACAGATCATCATACATCTGAAGTTGCCGAGCCTGCTGCTTCAACAAATCCGTTTTCATTTAATGAAACTGCTGCTGCCCCTGCTGTTGATTTCTCTTTTGATCTTCCGCCGGCAAGTGCTGAGAATGACCCGTTTGCATCGCTTCTGGAATCCACTACTCAGAAGGAAGATACTGTTGCTGCCCCCGCAGCTCAACCTGGGCAAGCTGAAGCTAACGGTTTTGAATTGAACAATTTTTCATGGGATGATGCCCCTGAGTCAGAACAGCCGGAAAGCAACAATTCCCCAGGTGAAACAAACAAGCAGACAGCAGATGATGACTTTAACAGCCTCTTTGGCGATTTGGGGATTGGTGAAAAGAAGTAGCCCGATCTGAAGAACCGATATTGTCATAAATCTTTTGTAGGGCGGGGTTTCCCGCTCTTTTTAATGGAGCTGTCGTGGCTGTGCATGTAAAAATTCTTACTGAAACAGTTGCAAACAAGATTGCAGCCGGAGAGGTGGTTGAACGCCCGGCCTCGGTGGTCAAGGAGCTGGTGGAAAACTCGATTGATGCCGGTGCAAGTGATATACGTATTGATATATCCGCTGGCGGACGACGTATGATTCGCGTAAGTGACAATGGACACGGCATGTCGCGTGAGGATGCCCTTTTGTCCCTGGAACGTCATGCAACAAGCAAGATTTCGGCTGACACTGATCTTGACACAATAGACACCCTGGGGTTTCGAGGTGAGGCATTACCATCTATTGCTTCGGTATCCAGACTAAGACTTAAAAGCAGGTTAGCAGGCACTATCGAGGGTACCGAAATAGCTGTAGAAGGGGGAACAGTACGTTCTGTTACTGCCTGCGGAATGCCAGCAGGAACCGAATTGACTGTAGAACAGCTCTTTTATAATACACCAGCCAGACTAAAGTTCATGCGAAGCTCTGAAACAGAGGCTTCCCACACAGGAGAGCTGATTGTTCGTCTTGCCATATCACGACCGGAGATTGGATTTGGTTATTATAACGATGGAAAGGAAATTTTAAAGGTCACTGCCGGTGATCTGCAACAACGCTTAAAAAAAGTTGCTGCACGGGATATCCCTTTGTTTAGCTTTTACGGAGAGACGGCAGCCGCAACGGTCAATGGCTATTTTGCACCACCAACTGCAGCACGTTCAACTGCAGCAGGCATGTATACCTACATAAACAACCGTTTTATCAGGGATAAAGTGGTTCAACATGCAATAATGCAGGCGTTCAGGGCAGTGCTGGAAAAGGGACGTTATCCCCTGCTGGCACTTTTCATCAAGGTTAATCCGGGAGATGTTGACGTTAATGTACATCCCACTAAACATGAAGTACGTTTTCGTCAGCAAGCCCAGGTACATGATACTATTCAGGGTGTGCTTGAAGATGTACTCAGGGAATCACCCTGGCTTGAAAATCGTCAGAACATAGCAAGACCAATCGCATCAAGTGAACCCTTACCCCTTAAAAGCAGGCATCAGGCAGGGGTTCAGCAGGCACTTGATCGTTTTATGTCAAAACCTTCCCCAGAGTTACAGCGCATAAATGAACCAGATGCCAGTTACAGCCGGCCTGAACAAAAAACTGTACCGGTTGAAATATCTGCAACAACCGGATATTTCTCATCTCTTCAGATTATTTGCCAGTTTCGTGCAGCATATATCATCTGTCAGGCTGATGATCGTCTGGTTATTATTGACCAACATGCCGCATTTGAAAGGGTACGCTTTGAGCAGTTGAAAAAAGGTTTTTTATCCGGTGGTGTAGAATCTCAACGGCTGTTGATACCGGTTACGCTTGAACTTTCATTTACAGAGGCTGAAACTGCCAGACGTTACAGGGATGTATGGACGCCGATCGGTTTTGATCTGGATGAGTTTGGCGGACTGACCTGGCGTATCAATGCGGTACCACGGATAGTGGCGTTAAAAGATTACGAAGGATTATTTCGGGATATACTGACTGAACTACAGCAGCATGGCAGCAGCGCAAGCTTCGAGCTTGTTCGGGATGAACTTCTGGCAAGAGTTGCCTGTCACAGTGTGGTACGTGGAAGCCATATCCTGGAGCTTGTCGAGATGAGGGAGCTGTTAAAACAGATGGACAGCACGGATTTTGCTGCCCAATGCCCTCACGGGAGACCTGTCTCGTTTGAAATAACCTTGAAAGAGCTGGAAAAAACATTTAACCGGTCATGAAACAGCGGATACTTGTAATTACCGGCGCCACTGCTTCAGGTAAATCAGCGCTTGCCCTGAAACTGGCTGAAGAGCTGGATGGAGAAATCATCTGCGCAGATTCTCTGACTGTCTATCGTGGTTTTGATATCGGTAGTGCCAAGCCTGACAAAGCGGAACAACAGAGGATTCCGCACCATCTGCTGGATATCCGGGAACCTGCTGAACCGTTTACTGCTGCTGACTTCAGAATTGCTGCTGCAAAAGCTGTTGACGACTGCATCAGCAGGGGCAGGAATCCGATAATTGCAGGTGGCACAGGACTGTACATCCGTTCTTTGTTAAACGGTTTGAACGGAGCGCCAGGAGAGGAACCTGCCATTCGTGATATGCTTGTAAAAAGGGTGGAGTCTGAAGGGGTAATGCCACTGCTGTCCGAGTTGAACCAAGTTGATCCCGATACAGCCCGTAACCTGCATCCCAATAATGTACGACGGATCATTCGTGCCCTTGAGGTGTATCTATCCACTGGTATGCCGTTATCACGTTTTAATGCCGAACACCGTTTTTCAGACAGACCGTATCATACGCTCCAGTTCTGTCTCGCTATACCTCGCAATGAGCTTTATAATCGAATTGATAACCGTGTTGAGGCAATGATTTCAGCAGGCTTGATCGAAGAGGTTAAGCAGCATATACTTAACGGAATATCGCCTGACGCCAAACCAATGCAGTCCATTGGCTACAAAGAAGTCACAGACTACTTGTCAGGCAGACAGAATCAGGCAGAGATGATTCGCCTGATCAAGCGGAACACAAGGTACTTTGCCAAACGTCAGCTCACATGGTTCAGGCGTGAACCAGAACTGGATTGGGTTGCATATCCGGAAAACTCTGCTACTATTCTCGATGAGGCATCAAAGTTTTTCAACTGAAGGAGATACAGTACATGTCAAAAGCCCCTTTTAATATTCAGGATCAGTATCTTAACCAGTCCAGAAAAGAACATGTCAAGGTGAAGGTCAGAATGATGTCCGGCGAATCCCTCGAAGGCCATATCAAATCTTTTGATAATTTTTCCGTTTTGCTGGATTCCGGCGGTGACATACTTATCTACAAACATGCCATTGCAACCATTACCTCAGTTAACGGCAATTTTCGCCTGCATCATCATCAATAATCTTGACAATTACAACAAACAGGAAATCTATATAAAATGTCTGGAATCCTGATTGAATCCGTACACACGGGCTCTCCGGCATACCGTGCCGGGCTGCTGCCTGGACAGCTTCTTACAGAGATTAACGGAAATCGTCTGAGAGACCTGATTGATTACCTTTGGCATTCCGGTGATGAAGAACTCAAGCTGACCATCAGGGATACAGGCGGAAATATCCTGCATATATTGGTTGAAATTGAACATGGAGAGTCCCTGGGGCTGACATTCCCTGCTACTGTGCCTAGACGTTGCAGTAACAACTGCATCTTCTGTTTTATTCATCAGCTTCCAAAGGGACTAAGACGCCCTCTGTATATCAAGGATGAAGACTACAGACTGTCTTTTCTGCATGGCACCTATATCACCATGACCAATCTGAAAAGTACAGACCTGCGCAGAATCGTCATGCAGAGACTTTCACCGCTTTATATCTCTGTACATGCAGTTAATCCGGAATTACGGGAAATGCTGCTGGGCAGAACAGGTATCCCTCCTGTTCTGCAACAGTTGAAAAAGCTTGTAGCAGCAGGAATAGAACTGCACACACAGGTAGTACTATGCCCTGGCATAAATGACGGAACTGCCCTGGAAGAGACTGTTGAAGAATTAGCCAGTCTGTATCCAGCAGTACGTTCGCTGGCCGTTGTGCCGGTTGGGCTGACAAGACATCGGCAGAATCTTCCGTATCTAGCTCCTGTTGACAAGGGCTATGCCGTTACTTTTCTTGCTGAATGGATGCCTCGGATGAGGTCTTTAAACAAAAGGCTGGGTGGCGCTTTTCTGCAGCTTGCTGATGAATTCTATCTTAAAGCAGAGATGCCATTTCCGCATTTAAAAGAATATGGAGAACTACCTCAATGGGAAAACGGTGTAGGGATGGCGGCATGGTTTGCAAAAGAAGCCTCAGCAGTGTTGAAAAGGGCAAAACCTCTTGCACATCTTAATGCAAAGGTTGTGACTGGAAAGTCTTCTTTTGGCTTTGTGACTGGATTTCTGGACAGTCTTTCTGAAAAAACCGGATGTAATCTGAAGGCGTTTGCAGTTACCAACCGACTTTTTGGTGAAACAGTTACTGTAACCGGCCTGATTAGCTGTAAAGATATTATTGAACAGTTTAAACCGGAAGATAACGTGGATGTACTGTTGATCCCTGATGTAATGCTTAAAGAGGATGAAGGCTGTTTTATTGACGACCGGACTCTGGGTGATCTGAATAAAGTTCTTGATATACCTGTAGTTTCATTTGAATCATCACCAACGGAATTTTATAAGGTAATACGCAGGCTTGGTCTTAACCACACGGCAAAACCTGGCCAGACAGGCAGCAGAGCCGGCAAGCTGGTTTCAGTATGAGAGTTCTGCTACTGTTGCCCCATCCCTGCCTTCATGAGGTTCTCCGGAACGGAAAGAAGTTACCTGCGGATGCCTGCCAAGCGCCTCTCTCACCACCTGTCTTAATGTACCAGAACCCAAACCATGAATAATCCGTATCTCGGTCAGACCAGCAAGCACAGCCTGATCGATAAAACCTTCCAGTTCTGATAATGCCTCATCTGCGCGCTTTCCGAGCAGATTAAGTTCGCTGTGGCATACAACCTGATGCAGACTGTCGGAAACAGAAAGTCCTGTCTTTAACCTGGCCATGCCCTTATATGCAATTTTTTGCAAGTTGTTTTTGACTGGTTTACCCTGAATACCGTGCAGAGGTACTTCCATCTCAATGCTGCCGGTCCTTACCCGTATCTTTTGTCTTGCTCTATCTATGGATACAACAGAGGCCTCCCTGTTAAGCGATCGAACATGTACAATTGAACCTGGTTTCAGTTCAGCCGGATCCGGAGGTTGCTGTTCCGGAGGGGCAAAAGCAGCATCCAGTTGGCTGGCGCGTTCCCTTAGTCTATCGGCAGTCTCCTGACGACGTTCCTTGCGGAATTGCTCCAGAAGGTTGTTCAGCTCGCAACGGGCTGCTGAAACCAGGTCACGGGCTTCCTTCCTTGCCTTGTCAATAGTTTCCTGCCGTAAAATATCCAGTTCTGCCTTTTGCTGCCTTAATTCTGACTCCCGTTGTTCAAGGATCTTCCTTTCGGACTTTTGCAAGGTTAACTCTTCGGCAAGTCTTTTTCTTTTCTGTCGCAATTCTTCAATTACATCTGCAAAGGCTGTCCCTGCATCGCCCAGAAGATCACTCGCAAATTTAAGTACAGATTCAGGCAAACCGTAACGTTTGGCCGTTTCAAGTGCGTGGGATTGCCCCGGCTCCCCCATTACAAGTCGGTATAGCGGGGTCCAAGTATCAGTTTCAAACTCCATTCCGGCGTTCTGCATTCCAGCGCTGCTCTGAACAAAGCCCACTATCTCGGTCAGGTGGGTAGTCGCAAGTACGGTTGCCCCCAGCTTCTTGAGTTCATTCAGTATACCACAACCAATAGCCGCACCCTGTAAAGGTTCTGTACCGGTACCCAGTTCATCAAGCAATACAAGGCTTTTGGGGCCTGCCTGTGCCATTATTTCTGCAGCGGCTGCTGCATGTGCGGAAAATGTAGACAGACTGTGTTCAATTGACTGTTCGTCCCCGATATCAACC
>DYNH01000110.1 GCA_020721175.1 Trichlorobacter lovleyi
GGTAACGATTTTTCATAATAACTTTTACCTAGTAGTTCGTTTCATAAATATGGTTACATATTTTCCGTTCGGCCTGAGCTTGTCGAAGGCTTGATTCTATGCGAATTTAACGTTTCGACAAGCTTACCGTGAACGATAATGGTTTTAACGAAATGAACTACTAGTATCTCTCAAAAAATCCTGTTTATGAGCCTTTTTCGAAAAACCAGGAAAAAATTACACGGTATCCTGCTGGATCACCCAGAGGATGGAGCCGAGAGGTGTGCGACCTGTGATGCATCATGTTGTCGAGGTTTCCCCAGTGTTGAGCTTACTGAACAGGAATATGATAAACTACAGCAGTTGGGGGCAGTCAGGCTTGAATTTACGCTGAACGGCCATTTTTATCTGCTGATTGAAAACGGTTGCGAGTTTCTGGCAGGCAATCGTTGCGGGATTTATGAAGATCGCCCTTCTATCTGTCGCCGCTTTACATGTTACGATGATTCTGAATGAAAGGATTGCAAATGGATTGGTTGACTGACCCTCAAGCATGGCTTGCACTATTAACCCTGACCGCTCTTGAAATTGTCCTGGGGATTGATAACATCATCTTTATCAGCATTCTGACCGGAAAGCTGCCGGAGCACCAGCGCCCCAAAGCCCAGAAACTGGGACTGGCTCTGGCCATGTTCACACGACTGCTGCTGCTTTTTTCGCTTACCTGGATTATGAAGCTGACCAGCCCTTTTTTCCATATACTTGGACATGGTGTATCGGGCAGAGACCTGATCCTGATTGTAGGTGGCCTGTTTCTGCTTGCCAAAAGCACCATGGAGATACATGACAAACTTGAGGGTGAAGAGCACCATGCCGATGGCGGAAAGACTGCTGCATCATTCAACGGTGTGCTGATTCAGATAATGTTTCTGGATATTATCTTTTCACTTGATTCCGTTATTACGGCTGTTGGAATGGCGCGACAGTTGGGAGTTATGGTAACGGCTGTTGTTATCTCTGTCGGGATTATGCTCTTTTTTGCCGGCACTGTAAGTCGGTTTGTTGACAGACACCCCACTGTAAAGGTGCTGGCACTGTCGTTTCTCTTGATGATCGGTGTGGCGCTGATTGCCGATGGGCTCTCTTTCCACATCCCTAAAGGATACATCTATTTTGCCATGGCCTTCTCGGTATTTGTTGAGATGATCAACATAAAAGTCAGAAAAAGTTCTGAAAAGCCGGTTAAACTAAGACAACAGATGGTTGAGGATGATGTATAAACAGAGATTGAGCGTAAAAGCGGTCAGATATTATTTAAACTAAAAGTAACTACTCAGCACTGTTAATAACAAGCTCAACAACTATGAAATCCTGAGTAAAAAAACTTTAACGCAAGGACGCAACGACTCGAAGACGCAAGGAAAACCAATCAAAGAGCCAAAAATCTTTGGTATAAAACGAAAATCTTTGTTTTTGACGTTCTTGACGTCTTTGCAACTTGGCGTCTTTACGTTAGACGCCTTTTAAGCACTTGACCTGAGTAGTTACAACTAAAGGACTATTAATTAAATGGATACCGGTCAATTGATACTGCAACTTGAACTTTCACGTCACCCTGAAGGTGGGTGGTACCGCGAGACCTATCGTTCCACAGAAAAAATCACTGCAAACGGCTTGCCTGAAAGATATGACAGCGCAAGGTCTTTTGGCACTGCGATATACTTTCTTTTGGAAAGCGGAGATTTCTCCTCATTTCACCGGCTTAAATCCGATGAAATCTGGCATTTCTACTCAGGTGCTACAGTACATATCTACATGATATCGGAGGACGGTTCCCTTTCTACTCTTATTCTTGGTTCAAAACTTGAGGAGGGAGAGAATTTTCAGGCAGTTATACCGGCCAACTGCTGGTTTGCTGCAGAGCCTGCCGAGGGAGTGTTTTCACTTGTTGGTTGCACCGTGGCACCTGGTTTTGATTTTGCTGATTTTGAACTGGCGGATCGCTTTGCACTGACTGCTGCCTACCCGCAACATACCAGCCTGATAGCAAGGATGACACGACAGTGAAGTTTCTTAAGGTTTCAAACAAGCAGAGGTTGGTTCAGGCAATTCATAAGTGTTAACAGAGTTACGGCTTAATTTTGCTAAGGATGCCTTACAGAACAACATGAACAAACTCCGTTCGTACTGAGCTTGTCGAAGGGTATCCGTTCATGGTTCGACAAGCTCACCACGAACGGATAATTGATTAACTTATTGTAATGCGTCCTAAACTTCCAACTGTTCTCTCTGTATCTTTTCCACCACAGCAGGTATCTGATCTGCATGTAAGGGGCGCGAATAGAGATAGCCCTGAATGTAGGTACAGCCGATCTGTTTCAGGATTTTATACTGCTCATTTGTCTCAACACCTTCTGCAACGGTTAACATATCAAGGTTTGTGGCTAGGTTAACTACCGACTGGGCAATGGCACGATCACCGGAATTGTGGGAAAGATCCCTTACAAAGGATCTGTCAATCTTTAGTATTGTAACCGGGAACGCCTTTAAATAGCTTAGTGAAGAATAGCCGGTTCCAAAGTCATCAATTGATATGCTGCAACCTAATGACCGCAGACTTTCAAGCACACGCACAACCTCATCCGGTTTTTCCACAAGGGCACTTTCGGTAAGCTCAAGCTCCAGATTTTCCGGTCTTATGCCAGATTCATCAATAATAGCTGAAATACGCTCAATCAGTTCAGGTGCCTTAAACTGGACAGCAGATAGATTGACAGCCATTGAAAGTCCAAGCCCTTGCTTTTCCCACTCCAACTGCTGTATACAGGCGTGATGCAGCACCCATTCGCCGATCGGAATGATCTGCCTTGTCTCCTCGGCAATCGGAATAAAACGCAAGGGGGAGACCGTGCCAAACTCAGGGCTGTTCCAGCGTAACAAAGCCTCAACTCCTGTCACCCTGCCGGTTGAAATACTAACCTTCGGCTGATACAAAAGCTCCAGTTCGTTCTGTTTAAGGGCATGGCGTAGTCCCTGTTCCATAGCTATCCTGTCCCTTAAACTGCTGTTCAACTCTTCAGAGAAAAAGCGGAACGTATTCCTGCCCTCTGATTTGGCGTGGTACAGGGCTATATCTGCATGTTTTTCAAGGGTATTGCCGTCACTGCCATCTTTAGGAAACAGGGCAATACCGACGCTTGAGGTAACCACCACTTCACATCCCTCAAGTGCCATAGGTTCAGACATGGTCTCCATCAGGTACTGGATCACCTGGGCGACATCCTGATTGTGCCGGACATCATGCAATATTACAGCAAATTCATCTCCACCCAGACGGCAGACCACATCATCATCACGCAGGCTTCTTGTAATACGGCTTGACATCTCGCGGAGCAGGTTGTCTCCGGCCGGGTGCCCCAGACTGTCATTAACATGTTTAAAATTATCAAGATCCAGATAAAGCAACGCAGCGATGCTGCCCTGACGCTGACTTCTCTTAAGAGCAAGTTCCAGTCGTCCCTGTAACATCCGGCGATTGGGCAGTTCTGTCAATGGATCATAATAGGCCAGCCTTTCAATGGTAACCTCGGCATTTTTACGTTCGTTTATATCTTCAACATTGGCAATAAAGTGAGTAATCTGATCTTCATCATTCTTAAGCGGACTGATGGAGGTAATAGACCAGTAAACCTCCCCTGACTTCCGTCGGTTAAGCAGTTCACCCCGCCACTCTTTTCCTGAAAGAATGGTCTGCCACAGCTCTTCATAAACCTTGCGGGGTGTCACATCAGACTTGAGAATGCGGGGATTCTGACCTATTATCTCGGATGAACTGTAACCGGTTAACTGGATGAATTTAAGATTTACATATTCAACTATGCCATGAATATCAGTAATTAATACAGCACTGGCGCTATGCTCTAAACCGTGGCTAAGTTTACGCAGAAATTCTTCGGCTTTTTTAAGTTCCGAAATATCACGAATTGATTCAATCGCTCCAACTCGTTTCCCTGCAAAGTCATATAATGGCACGCCAATCACCCATACGTGCCGTCCCTTGCCATTATCAAGGGCTGGACAGAATGTTTCTGCATTCAGAATTTCTCCATCACGGCGGATATTGGCATATTTGATGGCAAGCTGCTGGTTGTCTACATCAAACAGATCGAGCAGTTGCTCTCTTCTTATACCGTAAAACGGGATTGTGTACTCATGGTCTCCCTTACCAAGCATCTCCTCCTTTGGCACCCCTGACATCTTTTCAATGGCCTTGTTCCAGATTACAACCCTTTTATGCTGATCAATCACAAAGGTGGGGTCAGGTAAAAACTCAACAATTGAGTTTAATTGTTGTTTGGCATCAAGCAGCGACTGTTCGGCAATCAAATTCTGTTGCATCTGGCGCCTCTGATATTTCTGAAAACCGATCAGGGCTACGATCGAAACAGATGCGATGATTAAAAAAATGACACCATAGTACAGTGCATCTTTGTTCCAGGCTTCAAAAATGACGTCCAGATTGCGGGAAGCCATAATCACAAGAGGCTTATCCATCTTGAGTGACTGAGGCTGCATTGTATATATTGCGATAATTCTTTGATCATCTGTGTAATATGCCTTGTCTATTATCACACTTTCAGTCTTTTTACTTTCAAGGTGACTGGTAAAGAAAGAGCCAGGAGTTGCAAGATTAATCTCAACACCAGGCCTGCTCTCAGGCGCCATGATAAAGAGTTCCCCTTCACCATGTATAATTGAAGACCACATATCAGGGGCGTAATTGATTGAGCTGAGGATGGTTTTAAAGAATTTAACGTCAAGTGTAGCCACAACAATGCCAGCAAAATCACCCTTTGAATCCGGAATCACCCTGACTAGATTAATCCCCCAGGCACCAAGCAGGGTCTTGAAAGGTTTTGATATAAACAGAACTGAAGGGTCCGGTCTGTTTAATGCAGACTGAAAATAGTTCCGTTGACTGATATCCTTACCTATCACATCCTTCCAGTTAGAAAGTCGAATAATACCGGAGGCATCAATGATAACCAAAGACCTGATTCCGGTAAAGGTATCGGCTAATATCTCCAGTTTTCGGTTTTTTTCATCACTAAACCAGTTATTGGCATATCTGGCTCCAAATTCCTGCTGAAAATTACGCAACAGAAAATCTGTACTTGTTAACTGCTCAGCGAGATTTGCACTAACAACCCGTACCTGTGTCAGCAATCGTTGTTTTTCACCTGTCATTACATTCTGGTACCCGCTGTACAGATTGTGAATTACCAGTCCGGCCAACAGAAGCAATGCCAGTAACAGCACTGCCCATTGTCCGGCAAACTTGTTTGTTTTGTATTCATTTATCAATTTAGAATTCCTCGCGTATTAATCCTATATCTCTGCATTCACAGATACAGAAAATCAAAACAAGTCCGTTAAAAGCTAACATGCACTAGTTATATATTATAACGAAAGACACAGGTCAACAATCCTCAACCTGAATCAAAAACAGTGTTGCATGACGAAAAAGGGGCAAGCCAACTGGTGATAAGGCAAATGAAAAACTACAAACAATCCCCGACTATGCCGCTTGTTTAATCTGTCAAAGGGTAGAACAGGACTTTTACAAGTGGCTGATGGTTTGTTGGGTGGAAGATTTGATTTGGCTCTTTTCTGAAGCATGAACCGATAACATATCGCAATGTATTGATTTTCTACAGTTGACTTTTTAAAGTATGCTGTATACAATTTTAAAAATTCAAACAGCATTGTCCCAGGAGCTGATTATGACCATGATTGATAGCAAAGCCCCTGACTTTGATCTTGAGGGGAGTGACGGGAAGAGGCACCGCTTAAAGGATTACTCAGGAAAATGGTTACTGCTGTTCTTTTATCCAAAGGACAACACATCAGGCTGAATCAAGGAGGCAGTGAGCTTCCGTGATCTGAAGCCAGAATTTGATGCACTTGATATAAACATATTGGGAATCAGCAGAGATTTACTTGTTTCACACCAGAAATTTATAGATAATCACAGTTTGGATTTGGTGCTTTTGTCGGATCCCGATGCAACTGTAATGAAATTGTATCAGGCTTTCGGTGAAAAGACCATGTACGGCAAGACAGTATCCGGTGTAATCCGCTCTAGCGTGTTGATATCACCTGAAGGGGTGATCAAAAAACATTGGACCAAGGTTGCCAGGGCCGAGCAGCATCCGGCTCAGGTGTTAGAGTATATAAGGCAGGTTAAAGGCTGACAAAGGGGGATATTATGAGCTTTGTTTCACTGAAAGAGGTTGTTGATTTTGCTATCGAGCAGGAAGAGACGGCATACCAGAGGTACAAGAGAGCTGCAGAGCTGACTGAAAGCCCGGCAGCACGCAAGTTGTTTGAAGAACTGGCACAGGAAGAAGCTACTCACAAAGAGGTCTTTTCCAAAGTAGATCCGGACAAGATTGAAGATTCACACATCTGTAAAATACCAGAGGCAACCATCGGTAAATACCTTAAAGAGGTGCCGTTCCATCCACAGATGTCATATCAGGAGATACTCACCTATTCACTCAAGGCAGAAGAAAATGCCTATCAGCTATATAAAGCCGCCGCTGGTATGACGGAAGACAGCAGACTGCAAAAGACCTTGTTGACTTTTGCCGAGGTAGAACTGGGGCATCGCCGCAAAATTGAAGCTCTCTATGAGGACAAGGTACTTACAGAAGGCTGATAGCATTAGCAAAAAGCTGTTCAGCAAGATTCATTGCCGAAAAAGCAGATTCCTTTGGATGTAAACAGGGAATCTGCTTTGTTTCGTTTGTTTAGAGTGAAATACGAATGGGGTAAAGTAATGTTTGAAACACAATACAACGAAGAAATGGAGGCTGAAGCCAGAAAACTGGATGCAAAACAACGCTCAATAAATGCCGGACATCCAGAATGGGATAATGCCTGCAAGGTTTGTAACAGCAGAATTTTGAATCTTAAAGATGACATCTGCGAGATATGCAGAGCTAAAAAGTGAAAAAAGGAAAATAACCTGTGTTTGAATCAATCGAGAGGTTGCTCCAAAAACTCCTGGGGAGAGTTGGAAATTGAATTTAAAGTCAGTTCTTGCCCTGATGATTTTTATGGGGATGACAACCGTTACATCAGCCAGCCAGATAACCCTGGATTCCGGTCACTCCAGACGTTCTCCAGGTGCTATCAGTTGTAGTAGCAAGCATGAGTACCTCTACAATCAGGAACTCGCCAATACAGTCAGCGTATCCCTTAAAAAGGCAGGTATCGGTGTCAAGCTTACTACTGAACACAGCCATGAACCATCTCTGGCAGAACGTGCAGCACTGGCGCGTGATTCAGACCTGCTGATCTCGCTGCACCATGACTCTGTACAGCCACAGTTTATCACCAGAACAAGACAAGGCGGGGCATGTTCAAATAAGGCATCCGGTTTCTCTGTTTTTGTTTCTGCCCGTAACCCTGACTATCTCAAGTCTCTGGAGTACGCCAAAAGACTGGCAAGGTCACTAAAGGCCAAAGGACTCACCCCTACGCTCCATCACGCTGAACCTATTTCTGGTGAAAACAGAAAACTGCTTTTTCCAGAACTGGGAATCTACCAGTATGACGAATTGAGAATCCTGAAAACCATCAAAACGCCTGCCATACTTCTTGAGGCAGCCGTCATTGTTAATCCGATTGATGAGCAAAGGGCTGCCAGCCAATCTTTCAGAAACGTCATTGCAGATGCCATACTCGAAACAATCAAGCAAGGCACTGCGCCATGCAAGGAATCCTGCCAGTTGCCATCACCACACTCCCCTGTACATATCAGTCCCTTGTTGCCGGCTTTGACTTCGCCGAGGCAGCAGCCATAAACAAAAGTTTTTATTAGGTTGACATCACAGAATTTGCTGATAGTATACAAAACTTACAAAAAAATACACCTGGACATTTGATAGCAGCCATGACGCTGTTTTCATATACGTATCTTACGATGGAGGGAGGGATTATGGATGCCAGGAGTACGAATTCGGGAAAA
>DYNH01000111.1:0-3467 GCA_020721175.1 Trichlorobacter lovleyi
CCGGTAGATCACAGCGATCTGCTCCGGTTGCACCCCTGCATCCAGCAACACCCCGATCTGGTTGGCTACGGCTACGGTTTCGTGCGCCAGAGTGGCATAGCCTTCCAGTTGTGGCGCTTCCGGCAATGAAGCCACCTCCGGGTTCATGGCAACCAGCTGTTTCTCGGCACTCAGGCGCTCTACATTCCGGCTGATCAAGGCCCCGGCCCCATCCAGAATCAGTTGGGAAGAACGATGGTTATCGGTAAGTGTGACCGTAGCAAGCGATGGTTGATAGCGTTCTGCAAAACGCCTGATGTTTTCAACACTGGCCCCCTGGAAGCGAAAGATGGACTGATCGTCATCACCAACCACAAACAGGTTAGGGGCATCCCAATAATCAGCCAACTGCATCAGCAACTCAAACTGGGAACCACTGGTATCCTGAAACTCATCCACCAGCAGATAGAGATATCGTTCCTGATAGCTAGCCAGCAGATCATAATTTTCCCTGAATGCAGTACTGCACCAGAGGATCATGTCGGCAAAATCATAGCGCCCCCGCTCCTTCAGCAGATACTGATAGTCATCAAAACTGCGGGCCGCAGACTTCAGCTGTTCCAACTTGCGCAACTCCTCCCGCAGCTTTCGCTCGTTCAGGTCACCTTTCTTGTAGATGGTACCATCGTTCCCTTTGGTCTGGCGCTTGTAGAGAAAACCGGGGCTGCCCGGCAACGTTGCGGCATAGGCGTCCACCCGCTCTGAAAGCCAGTCGGCAGACCAGTCTTCTTTTTTCATGATTTCATACAGCCCCAGCAGACGATCAGCCTCAAAGTGAATATCACCGGTGGAACGTGTCAAGGGGTGGTCATGGGGGAATGCATCAATTATCTCACGTACAAAGCGAAACTGCTCCAGTTCTGAAATAGTGGTCAGGCTTCGCACGCCAAAGTGGTCGGCATTCTCCTGAATCACCAGATTGCAGAAGGCGTGAAAGGTAAAGATATCAACCCGGTAGGCATTGGGCCCAATGAATTGCAACAGACGGCTGCGCATGGCCACTGTACCGGCATCGGTATAGGTCAGACAGAGGATACTCTCCGGCGTGGCATCCGTAGAAAGCAGAATATTGGCGATTCTGGCAGCCAGAATCTCGGTCTTGCCGGTACCGGGACCGGCAATCACCAGCACCGGTCCTTCAAGGGTATCCACGGCCCGGCGCTGGGCCTGGTTCAGCCGTTGGTACACAGCCTTAAAATCATTGGTCAGTTTGTTCATAAGAGCCTCACTCTGCGGGAGTATACCCCAACAGGCAGGGAGTAAAAGCAGAAAAAACCTGGTTCACACCATTGACCTGACAGCTGCATGATGTTACTGAAAAGAGTCTGTAAAACTGACAGACACCATCAACTTCCACAGGACTGCCTTATCCTTATGATATATCGATTTAAACGTCTTTTGACGGCATCACTGACCATACTTGCAGGCACTGTTTTTTGTACCTCTTCAGGTTCAGCAACAACCAGCAATGAGCAGCTCCGTAAGGCCTCCGGTTTCCTGCGCAGCAACCAGCATAACGAAGCGCTGCAAGCAGCGCTGAACGCTCCCGCAGACGGACCGCGCAACCTGCTGGCAGGAGAAGCAGCGCTTCGCCTGAAACAGTACGATGAGGCGATACGCTATCTGGCTGACGCCGAGCGGAGCTATCCGTTGCTGGCTGATATTGCAGCTGCATTGAAGGCCGATGCACTGTTTGGCAAAAAACAGTACCGCGACACTGCGGTAACAGCTGTACATGCTGCCAGACTTTCACCGACACCTGCCGTCAGTCGTCGCATGGAGAAACTTGCTGCCGATGCGCTGTTTGAGGCTGGTGATCTGAAAGAAGCGCTGCTGGCGTATACCCGGTTTACCACACGGCACAGTCTTGGAAGAGACTCTATTGATGCGCTGCACCGGACCGCCCTGTGTCAGGAAAAACTGGGAGAGTTGAACGCAGCAGTCCAGACATATCGCACTATCTATCTGCAGTACCCTGCCTCTGCTGCGTCACCGGAAACCTTTAAACATCTGAAAGAGCTGGAGAATAAGGGGATAAAGGGGGCCACCGTCTTCACGGCTGAAGAACAGTACCGGAGGGGCTTACTGCTCTTGGCAAACAATCAGCCTGGTGCCGCTGCCTGGGTTTTTTCAGCCATTCCCCGCGCAAATCTGCCCGAAGAGCTGCTGGCAAAGATTGAGCTGAAATCAGGCCAGGCTGCAATTAAACAGCGTCACTACTCCCTTGCCGAACCCTACCTGAAAAGAGCTGCAGCGGCTCATTCACCCACCATCAGAGATGAAGCGCGGCTGATGCTGGCGCGGCTGGAAGAACGTCAGGGGATTTCGGACATGGCACTGTCACGGCTGCTGACCCTTGCATCAGAAAAGGGAGTGCTGGCTGATGATGCTTTGCTGGAAGCAGCCCTGATCAACAAGCATAGTGGTCGTTTTGCTGAGGCAAGCCAGATCCTGCAGCGCCTGATCAGGGAATTTCCCGCCTCTGATCTGTCATCCCGTGCAGGCTGGGAACTGGCCTGGGGGCAGTACCTGTCAGGTGACCTGACTGCTGCCGAGGAAAGCTTGCGCCGTCTCTTCAAAGACACTGTCTACCGTGAACGTTCATTATATTGGCATGCACGCACACTTGAGCGACAAAATAAGTCAGCCTATGCGAATCAAAGTTATAAACTTCTGGTGCAAGAGTATCCCTTTGGTTTTTACACAGCCTGGCACCGGCTGCATGCCAGCCAAGCTCCCGGCTGGCCTGCTGTACCTGCCGGCTTGCCGGAACCTCCACTGCCTGAAGGCAGCCAGCGTGTTCAGGCCCTCGCCTCTTTGGGAATGATGGAGGAAGCCCGTTCTGAGCTTGCCAGTTTAAAAACCAGAGTTCTTACTAAAGAAGAAACTCCGGGCCTTGCCCGCCTTCAGCATCTGGCCGGCGACCTGCACGGCTCAATTGTCACCTTTCACCAGAACCGCCCAACCATTATTGATCACACCAATCTGGCATTTTGGGCCATCGGTTTTCCCCGGCCATATGCAGAACTTTTCAGCCGTTACAGTGACGCCAACGGTCTCTCTGATGCATTGGTGCTTTCACTTGCCAAGGCAGAAAGCAGTTTCAGGGCCGATGTCAAGTCCCATGCCGGGGCCATCGGTCTGATGCAGCTGATGCCGGCTACCGCACGGATGACTGCCGGCTCCAAAGGGAAAAAATTTAATCCGCTTACGCTGGTTGAGCCGGAGTACAATATCCGGCTGGGAACAAAACATCTGCGCGAACTGCTTGATCGCTATCATCAGGATACCGTGTATACCCTGGCTGCCTACAATGCCGGTGCCGGAGCAGTCAACCGCTGGCGCAAGGCCTTTGGTGATCTGCCTCGTGACGAGTTTATCGAAAACATTCCCTATTTTGAAACTCGAGATTACGTAAAGAAGATCAT
>DYNH01000111.1:3567-7999 GCA_020721175.1 Trichlorobacter lovleyi
CTGCTTGATTTTCTGGTACAGCAGCAGATTCCTGCCACCCTCTTTATCAACGCCCGCTGGATTGATGCAAATCCGCAACTGTTCAGGCAGCTGGCCGCCAATCCCCTGTTCGAGATTGCCAATCATGGCATGTGGCATAAGCCGGCTTCGTTGAATGGCCGTTCAATCTACGGTATTGACGGTACAAAAAATGCCAGAGAACTGGTACAGGAGATCGAGCTGAACGCCCGTAAAATTGAAGATATTACCGGAAAGAGACCCCGCTATTATCGCTCTGGCACCGCGTACTATGATGAGTATGCGGTGCAGATTTCACAGCAGCTCGGGCATGAGGTAATCGGCTTCAGCGTATTGGGTGATGCCGGTGCCAGCTATAGCGCTGCACAGGTCAAGTCTGCCATGCTCTCATCAAAGGCCGGAGACATCATCATCGCCCACATGAACCACCCTGAGGCGGGTACCGGAACAGGAATCATGACAGCGATACCGGAACTGAAAAAACGTGGATTCAGATTTGTCAGACTCTCTGACTATCCAATGCAGTGAACAACAGCCTTTTCACTTTATCCTGAAGTGGCGTTGAAGCACCTTTATAACGAAGCTATTCTATTGAAATAACAGATTAAAACCTCTGCTTGTTGACTTTTCAGGTGTATCATGTATACACATTATACGCGTGCCTACTGAAGTATTTGGAGTCTGTTATGACCATCGTTGACACACGGGCGCCAGACTTTGATCTGGAAGGAAGTGACGGCAAACGCCATAAGCTGCAGGAGTATGCCGGAAGACGGTTACTGCTGTTTTTTTACCCTAAAGACAATACCTCCGGCTGAATCAAGGAGGCAACGGGCTTCCGTGATCTGAAGCCGGAATTTGACAAGCTGGGCTTTACCCTGCTGGGCATCAGCAAGGACTCACTGGTTTCCCACCAGCGTTTTATTGCTGGCAATGATTTGAACATGGTGCTGCTCTCTGACCCGGATGCCAGCACAATGAAGGCATACCATGCCTTTGGCGAAAAACTTATGTATGGTAAACCGGTTTCCGGGGTCATCCGTTCCACCGTCCTGATCTGTGCAGATGGCGTTATCGGAAAACACTGGACCAAGGTGAGCAAGGCCGAACAACATCCGATGGAAGTACTGAACTACATCAAAACATTTCACTGCGAATAAGGAGAACACCATGAGTTTTATTTCCCTGAAAGAGGTTATCGATTTTGCCATTGAACAGGAAGAAAGTGCCTATCAACGCTACAAGCGTGCAGCTGAGCTGACAGAAAGCCCGTCAGCCCGTAAAATGTTTGAAGAACTCGCCCAGGAAGAGGCTACTCACAAGGAAGTTTTTTCAAAGGTAGATCCTGACAAGATTGAAGAGGTTCATGTCTGCAAGATTCCTGAGGCTACTATCGGCAAATATCTGAAAGAGGTACCGTTTCAGCCTCAAATGACCTATCAGGAAATCCTGACCTATGCGCTGAAGGCAGAGGAAAATGCCTACCAGCTCTATAAGGCAGCTGCCGGTTCCGTCGAAGATACCCGGCTGCAAAAAACTCTTTTGACCTTTGCCGAGGTTGAACTGGGTCACCGCCGCAAGATTGAGGCGCTCTATGAAGAAAAGGTACTTACTGAAGGGTAGTACTCCGTACAGGTATGACAGCAAAAAGGGGCCCATGGCCCCTTTTTGCTGTTTATCATCGCTACCCCGCCTCAGGCCCGGACAGGCGCCTTCCAGCATCTGAGTGTATCAGCAAACTGATCTGCAGGGCCCGGCTTTGCATAATAGTAGCCCTGAATCCGGTTGCAGTTCCTTGAGGCAAGATAGTCGCGCTGTTCCCTCTGTTCCACACCCTCCGCAACAACACGCAGATTCAGACAGTCAGCCATTCCGAGGATAGTATCAACAATGGCGTTCGCACTGGCTTCATTGGGTATGTTCACGATAAATGAGCGGTCAATTTTTACCTCGTGTATCGGCATTCTCCGCAGGTAACTCAGCGACGAATAGCCGGTACCAAAATCATCTATGGAGAGCGACACTCCCAATTCTACCAGTTGTTCCATAATTGCAATGGTCTGCTCAACATCATCCATGATCAGGCTTTCTGTTACCTCAAGGCAAAGCAGCGCAGGGTCAATCCGGTTTTCCTGCAGGGCAGTCCGCACTGTTTCGACCAGATACCCACGGTGAAACTGCAGTGCCGAAACATTAATGGAAAACTCAAGAGATGGAAGCCCCAGATCAAGCCACGCCCTGATCTGTTGACAGGTTCGGTGAATAACCCATCTGCCAACCGGGATGATCAGCCCTGACTCCTCAAGTACCGGTATAAATCGTACCGGTGAAATCATCCCTTCCTGCGGGTTGAGCCACCGCAGCAACACCTCCATGCCGACGATTGTCTCCGTATCAACGGCAATTTGCGGCTGGAAGTACAACTCAAACTCATTCCGCTCAAGGGCACGGTGCAGATTGTTCTCAAGTGCCAGTCGCTCTTCTGACTGATTCGACAACTGCCGGTTGTAGAGCTGGATATTGCTGCGACTGGGCAGCTTTGACTGGTGCAGGGCAGTTTCTACGTTTTTCAGCAGACTTTCAACAGAGGCTCCATCAGCAGGGTAGGAGCAAATCCCGATACTGGCAGAAATAAAGATATCCATCCCGGCAATAACAAAAGGTTTCTCCAGACACTCAAGAATCTTTTGGGCCAGTTGAACAGCCCGGTCATCGGACGGAACCGCAGTAGCGAGCAGCATGAATTCATTGCCGACAAAACGTGAGAGGGCATCCTTGAAGGTACAAAGCGGCAAGAGCCGTTGCGAGAAAAGCTGCAACAGTTCATCCCCCCGGGCATGACCAAGGGTGTCATTAATATGCTGCAGCTTGCTGATGTCGATCAGGAAGAGGTAGACATTACCCCCGGTTACTGACAGATTTTCAATCAGGGTCGAAAGCGTCTGGGTCAGCCTGTGACGGTTGGGTACACCGGTCAGTTCATCAAAATGGGCCTGGCGATACAGCTCTTCAAGGTGATGCCGTCGTTCCGAAACATCACGAATCAATGCCTGAAAATGGGTTTCACCATGGATACCAAGCCCGTTCAGACTGATCTCAGCATCAAAACAGGTTCCCCCTTGACGCTTGAAGCGCCATTCAAAGTTTTGAGGCACTCCCTGGCATACCCGTTGGCAGTAGAGCTCATAGATATCATCGGAGTAGAGGTCATCAGGCTGAAGCAGTGGTGAAAAATGTAACAGGGTCTGCCCCCGCATCTCTTCTGCCGTTGCTGAAAAAAGCTGAAGCGCCCGCTGATTACAGTTAACAATCTGATGTTCTTTCAGAAGGATGATGGCGTCATGGGCTGAATCAAACAGCAACCGGTAACGTTCTTTTTCCTGCTGCAACTGCGCCGTGCGCCTGCTGATCTGCTCTTCCAGGCTACGTTTGTACGTGATGTTTTCCACAAGCAGCCTGGACCGTTCAAACACCCTGTGCAGCACGAGCTCAAGCTGCCGCATACCATCCGCTGTTTTTTCCAGGTAATCCCACGCCCCGAGACGCAATAATTCAATAGCCTCTCTCAAGGAGTTTTTCCCTGAAACAATAATTACTGGCAGCTCCGGATAGCACTCCTTCAGTTTGCAGGTAAGGGCTTTACCACTTATGCCCGGCATTTCCAGGTCCGTCAGCACCAGATCCGGTTTTTCAAGATCAATCGCCTTTAATCCTGCAATGCCGTTCTCAGCCTGGCTGACCGTATAACCAAGCTTCTCAAGCATGCTACACAGCGAACAGCGCATAGCCTGATCATCATCAATAACGAGTATATGCATGGAATGTCCAAAACCCATTTTCCTGCAGCTCCGCCACACCGTCATCCGGCTTATTCAGTGCTTTCTTGACCCAGAGCCAAGATTATAGGTAACCCTTCTGTACGGCAAGTTATTCTTGCAAAACAGGAAATTTCTTTTTTAGCAGTAATCCGCTCTTTTCCCCCGTTATATCAGATTTTCATTTAATCAGCTAATGTTACAAGTGTTTTTAGCCTGAGAGAAAAAAAGTAGCATGCCCTGTTGAAAAACCTATGGCGGACACAAACCAGGCAAAAGCAGCCTTTAACAATTTAATACTATTATGTTTTTTTAGCTTTACCTAGCTGACGACATTTTGGCACTGCATTTGCTTTACAGTGTTCAGGTATCGTTAGAACATAAAGGAGACACAGCCATGGTAAGCAACCAACAGAAAGAACAAACGACCCAACAAAAAAAAGGGGCACTGGCCCTGCTGAATAAAATAGGGAGCCGTAACCAGGACGTGACAACCGTTGATGAGTATCACGCACGCTCTCGTGGAGGGTTATGGGGCATATTTTTCTATCTGGCAGCCAGTGCTGTGGCCTTTCATTGCAAGGATCAGAGCCTGGCAA
>DYNH01000112.1 GCA_020721175.1 Trichlorobacter lovleyi
CGTGTGAAATCGTCTCTGCTTTTCTTGTTTGGTTCCGGCTTGTCCGGCTTAGGGGGAAGGTTAGGATGGGGGTGGGGTTAATTGTCACAACTGGTTTAAATCTCAGCATCTACCCCATCCCCACCCCGACCCTCCCCTTGAAGGGGAGGGAGAGAATCAGAAAAAAAATTGGCTTAAATTAGCGCCAATGCCCCTGGCGGGGGAGGGTTAGGGTGGGGGGGGGAAGCCCCAATAAAAGGGGAAATGGCAAAGCTACCCCCCCTTGACCCCCCTGACAGGGGGGCTAAAACTAAACAGGAAAAAGCTGGCAAGAGCCTCGAAATTTTAGATTCTATACCGGATATGGCTTTGCTTGTTACACAATCTTAAGGGGGCCTTAACCTGTATGACATAGTACATTGCTAATATCATCTCGATGTTAAAAAAAAATAAGGGGTGAAAGACAATGTATAGAATCAAGGAGTATTGTATGGAGTGCGGCAGTCAGGCTGTCTCTAAAACCGTTGACGAGGTTCTGCCAAAATTCAGGATGGAGATAATTAAGTATGCATGCGGGGCTGAATTAAAGAGTATTTATTCCAGCAACGGCAATAAAGGCAGGATTTCTCTGTACGGTTGCGGCTCGATTGAGGATCAGGTTGCACCAATCTGATATCACAACTAAACCTGCCCAGGCACTGCCGTAAGCAAGTACCCCCAGTGCTATAATCTTGTTGTATACTGCGAAAGGTTAAAAGTTGAGTTAATCGTAGGTTGGGTTAGGCGGGTATATGCCGTAACCCGACATGACCATGCTGAAGAAAAGGCTGTCGGGTTACGCGATGAAACTGCTAACCCAACCTACAGCTATAAAAAGCAGTTTCACGCAACGTCGCAACGACACAACGTTTAAAAACAAAGACTTATGAAAATTTGACTACAGACCAAAAAGGTGATGTCACTTTTTAGGTAACATTTTGATTTTTTTTTTGCGTTCGTAGTGCCTTTGCGTGAGTAAATGCCGTTTTCAGGATAAAACCTGCCTTTAAAAACCATCCACTCAGGGCTACGTCACCCATATCATCATTACCACCCTGCATAATTACCCTTTTGCAATTGACAAGATAGACGCACTGCCAGAAAAAAACAGTACCTGGGCAAGCCGGTTAAAATGATGTATCAGAACAATAATTTGCCAGGGCTTGGATTTTTTATTCAGCGCATCTGTATTACATTGACACAAAACAAAATTATGCAGTAAATTTAAAATGTTAAACAAATTCCATCTTAAAATTACTATAATTTCGTAATAACGGCAGTTTATATAATGACAGGATTCGGGACTTTTGAAAAATGCTCAGCCAACTGCATGAATATGATGCCGTCTGTACGATTCCTTTCAGCAGATACCGGACTGATTAGAGTACCTTAAAGACGACCTGGCTTCAGGGTAAAAAGCTGCCTCTTTTTTTAAATCAAACTTATCCAAAAGGATATCAAAATGGCCAGTATTACACAAAAAACCATCAGTTTGATTGAATCCATTCTTGGCGTCCGAAGCAAGAAAACACAACTCTACGAAGAGCGACATGTAATGGTGGTTAACGGCCTGCCTGAAGACACCTTTAATATTGTCAGCTTTACAAGTGAAGGCGGGTTTAACAAATGTTACCGGATTGAGGTTCTGCTTTCTTCAGCTTCTCCTGATGTTGATCTTGAAAATCTGTTAAAGCTACCGGTTTTCGGTTTTTCTGAAGGTATCAGAGGCAGCTTTATCTCATTAAGGGGTTATATATCGGAATGTGAACAACTTGGCAACTTTGCAGGAAGCTACCAGTACCGTGCTGTAATGGTTCCCAAACTCTGGTTTCTGACTCAAACCAGCCACAATCAGATATTTATCGAAAAAACAACCCTGCAGATACTTGAAGAACTTCTGCTGGATGGCGGAATGCAGCGTGATGAGTACGAATTCAGACTTGCTGGCAACTATGACAAGGTCTGGGAATATGTCTGCCAGTACAACGAGAGCCATTTCAACTTCTTTTGTCGCTGGCTTGAACGGGAAGGTCTGTATTTCTTCTTTGAAGCGACCGATGACGCAGACAAACTGATCATTACCGACACCATGCAATCCCACAAACCAGCCATGCAGGATCAGCCGTTGCTGTTCAGGAGTAATTCTGGCCTGGAATACGACAAGGGCAGCAGTATTCTTAACCGTTTCAGCGCAACCTGTCAGCAAACTCCTGAAAAGGTGACGCTAAAGGATTACAATTATCGTCATCCTTCCGTTGATCTTACCGGCAAGGCTGTTATCAACAAAGACGGAAAAGGGGAAGTCTACATATACGGTGGCCATATCCAGACTCCGGAAGAGTCAAACCGGCTTGCAAAAAATCTGGCAGAGGGAATCACCTGCCGTAAAATGGTATTTTCCGGTTGCTCCAACGCCCTGTTTTTACGTCCAGGGGTACTTATTGAAGTAAAAGACCATTTTCGCAAAGAGTACAACACAACCTACCTGATTACAGAAATCAGACATGAAGGTCATCAGCCAACATTCAAGGAAGCAGGCCTTGGCAACGAAAAGGCCGAGCTAGAAAAGTCCCCGTGCTACAGCAACAGCTTCAAGGCGATACCTGCAAATATCCAGTTCCGGCCGGAGATAAAAACACGTAAACCACGCTTCCACGGCATGATTAATGCTATAATTGATGCAACCGGCCCCGGTCTGCTGCCAGAACTGGATCAGCAGGGACGCTACAAGGTCCAATTACCTTTTGATCTGTCCGGTAGCAAAGGGGGTAAGGCATCATCATGGCTAAGAATGGCCCAGCCCTATACCGGAAGCAACCACGGCATGCATTTTCCGCTAAACAAGGGAACCGAAGTTCTGCTTACTTTCATAGATGGCGATCCTGACCGGCCGATTATTGCCGCTGCAGTGCCCAACCCTTTAAACCCGAGCCAGCTAAAAGACACAAATGCCACCAAGGCCGGCTTTGCAACACCTGGAGGCGGCAGCATAATCTCGGAGAATCAGCCCGGGCAGGAACAGATGACCATGAGTCTTGGCAGTTCATACATAAACCTCAAAAACAACCCGGTTGGAAATGTTGCAAATGCTAACAGTACAATCTGGACACATCTGGCTACTGTTGGAGCTATGTCACTGGCTGGCATGTTCAGTTATAATTACAGCATGGGCACCGTTGTCCAAAATGTAGGATATAAATTAAAATTACAGGGATTACTGGGACTTTTACAAACCGGTATACAATCGGCTGAGTCTGTTCTGGACGGAAACACCAAAAATTCAACCGTTAACTATGTAGAGTTAGGACTATCCGGGTTAGCAACTGTCTTGAATATACTGGCAGCTAAATACATATTAAAACTAACTAAAGGACGTTTTGAAAACAAGCTAACAAGTATTCCCAAGCTGGGTTATTGTATCTATGCTGATAACGAAGGGGCAACAACCTTTATGGACTGTCCTTCCACCGCTTTTTATAAACCGTGGTCTACTGATCCGGCCCCTGATATCGGGATTGTCAGCTCTAATGGCTCTATCGACCTGTATGCAGCAGAATTGTTGTGCATCAAATGTAATGAGTTGACTTCCAAATCTGAGACCAGCATGCAATTTTCTGTTGGCGCCGATTCAGGTAGCAACTGCTATATCAAATCAAATCCAGGTAATGGACTATGCATTGCATCACAGTTACAAACAGGAGCAGTCAGCAAAACTGCGATTGACCTCATCAGTAGCGGAGTCAATCTTTCAGTGAAAGGTCAAGGACAGGTGCTGATAGGCAACCCGGGAACAAATATTCAGGCCGATGTCCCATCCTTAAGCATGAGAGAGCAGAAAATAGCACTTTCATGCGAAAACGAGACACTTATTACCACTGGAGACCGGATAAAACAGAGTCAAATCAAGCACACATCTGATTCTCTTTGCATCACCGTTCCAGGGATTCACGGCTCTTCCAGCAAGATTATTGTCAACAAGGACGGTATAAATATCACCTTTACCGCCGGGTCAGAAAACCACACCGTAAAGATGAGCAATCTGGGAATCGAGATGACATCACCCAAATATATCAAGGCAAACGGCTTGTTAATTGGAAAAACAAATTTGAAATACAAAGATAACACCGTCAACCTGTCCGACGTGCTAAAGGTGAAGAACTGATATGAAGTTGCTACACGACAAACAGCTAACGCTGCTCACTAGGGTCTACGCATATCGGGGCAGCTATCACCTCTGCGCCACTGCCATGCTGGGGTTCCGGCTGAAACAGTCAGTTAAACTGCTGTCAGAGGATGAATTGTGGGATACTGCCGCAGGCTGTCTGGGACAGAATGAGCTGCTTGATGCTGGTATGCCCAAACCCAAGGGGGAGGTTCTGGTGGCCTGTCTATGCCATACTGACGGAAACAGGCCGGTGGATGTCACACAGGCTGGTTTCAGGGTTGGCAGCCTTGCAAAGAGTATTGCAGTATTCGGCGACCGGTACTGGCTTGGTTCTGACTCTGACCAGAAGAGTGCCCCGAAGACCTTTACCGTGATGCCAGTTGACTGGCAACATGCTTTTGGTGGCGTTGATTTTCCCGCAAATCCACTTGGCAAGGGCCGCACGGCAATCAGCATGACTGACGGCAGGCTCCTCTATCCTTTACCAAATATTGAATACCCTGGCGATTTAATCAATTTCAGAAAAGACGCTCCTTCTCCTGCCGGCCTGGGACCTAAAGGGATGGACTGGCCCGGACGGACTGAACAGTGCGGAACATTTGACAACAAGTGGCTGTCTAAGTCCTGGCCTGGTCTGCCTGATGACTTTGACTTTGGTATATTCAATCTGGCCTCAGTTGATCAACGGCTTTCCGGTTATTTCAAAGGCGGGGAAGAGCTGGAGATAATCCGTCTGATGCCTGATATGCCCCACCTGAAGACCCAACTTCCAACACAACGACTGCGATTCTTTATCTGCAGACACCCTTCTGATTCCCAGTGGGTTGAACTGAAGGCCAACCTTGACACGGTCTGGCTACTGCCGGAGACTGATGCCGGCATTCTGATCTGGCACGCAATATCGGAGACCGGAGATGATGAAGCTTCTGATATAGCCAGGATTATGGCGGTACATGAACCAATTCAAAGCCATCCTGTGCCTCCATGCGACCATGAAACCAGGTTATCCGGAACCGACGAAGCAGTTACTGAGGAGGCTGCACCACCATTACCACCCCATGCTGTTCCGGAACCACCGACCAGTTATGTTCAAGGTGCTGTATCTGAAGTTTCCAAAGCAGGTCTTACGGCTGCTACGGCGGTTATTGCCGGTACTGCAACCGCATTTGGTGCATCAGAGGTATTTAAACAGGATGCTGCCAGAGATACCTTGCAGGAGATGGAAGCAAAAACAGCCTTATTTGAACAACAGTTGCGTGAACAGCTTGTGTCGTCGGGTATAGACCCGGACCAGCCCACTGCCTTAACAGAACCACCACCTGCGATTATGCAGCAGATGCAGACTGACCCTGACCTTCCGCCGGAACAGCAGATAGCCAGGCTTGAGCAGAATCTGAAAGAACTCTTCGCCAGGCATGGGATTAATCCGGATGACCCGCCAGCAATTGAGCAGCCCAAGATCCCCACTGTAGCCGAGACTCTGACAATGTTGCGTACACTGCCAGGTGACAATAGTGAACTAATCAGGAACCTTGAAGAACTTGAAGCGGAAAAAGTACGACTTGATTCGGAAAATCAGGAACTTCTCAAACAGATGGAGCAACAGCAGGCAGAGCAACAGAAATCGGCAGACGATCCTGCTGCAAATACGAAAACAGAACCATCCATCGAGGCAGAGCAGGTTGATCCCGGCACGGATTCGGACATAAAAAACCGGCTTGCCAATGGAAAGGGGCTGGCAGGGATGGACCTCAGCAACCGGGACCTTCGCGGTTACCTGCTTGCAGGTGTAGACCTTTCTTCTGCAAACCTGCAACAGTCAGAGATGACCGGCATGAACCTGACCGGTGCAATTCTCTGTTCCGCAAATCTCTCAAATGCCCGTTTGAAAGGCGCTAACCTTACCCAGGCCAACCTTAGCAAGGCCATATTGCAGAATGCAGACCTGAGCGAAGCCAACCTGCACAAGGCTGATCTTACCCTTGTCCAGGCAGGTAATGCAAGGATTGTAAAGGCAGACATCTCTGAGGCTGACCTCTCCGGCGCTGTCATGCAGGGTGTAAATGCTGGCAGATGCAAGGTTAAACGCGCCTCATTCAACAGGGCAGATCTGACAGATGCATGCCTTGTTGAATCCTCATTTGAATCTGTAAATTTCACGGAATCCAATCTTACCAGGGCTGATTTCAGCATGGCCGATCTGCAAAATGCAGATTTCAGCAAGGCTGATGCCAACTCTGCCTGTTTTGTAAAGGCCTGCATGAAGGCTGCATCAAGTGATGGTGAAACCAACTTTAAAGACGCCAGACTGACCGGCGCTGATCTGCGGCAGACTTTTTTTGAAGCCAGTGATTTTTCCAGGGCTGATTTCTCACATACGAACATGGAGGGCAGCAGTTTTATCCACTGCAAAATGGAAAAGATAAATCTCAGCCATGCAGATGCAATTGATGCAGAGTTCAGACAGTGTGACATGCAATCCGCCAGGATGGCCGAAATAAATTTGATGAATGGCAGCCTGCTGAAATCAAACCTTTACAAGGCTGATCTTGGTAACTCCAATCTCTTTGCTGTTGATCTCCTGGAGACCAGGATTGATGGAGCCAATCTTAAAGGCGCCAATATAAAAAGGACTCTGACAACTGCTAAAACAGGGAAAACGAGATGAATATCCTGAACCGTGAACAGTTAGTGCAGCTTACTGCTGTTGAAAGGTTAATTTCAGACAGAGACCTTTCAGGAGCTGAACTTTCGGGACTTGATCTGTCCGGGCTGATATTTGAAAACTGTTCCTTTAAAAACTGCTCCCTGGATTCGACCGATTTATCTGGCAGCTCCTTTAAAGACTGCCTCTTTACAGGTTCATCGTTTCAATCCGCTGTACTTGTCCGAGTCAATCTTCATGGCGCCTGCCTTGCCAGGGTTAATCTGCAAGGTGCAGACCTTAGCGAGGCTATTCTTGAAAATGCTGATCTTTGCGGAGCCAACCTCACTTCGGCAAATCTCGATCATGCAGAGTGCGATGCTGTAAATCTCAGTTCAGCAATACTTAGTGGTGCCAGTCTGACAATGGGGAGCTTTAACTCTGCCGACCTGAGTGGCGCTAACCTGACAAAGGCGAATCTGTCCCAGGCAGATATGGAAAAATGCCGGTTTGAAGGGGCAATATTCAACGCAACGGTCTGTATCAAGACCTTTTTCAGTGGAAGCTTGATGGAGCATCAGAAATTTCCGGATTGCAACCTGTTAATGGCCCATTTTGATGAGGCTAATCTGAGCGGTACAAATTTTTCTGGTGCTGACATAACCCAGGCCGGCTTTGAGTCCGCCATCCTTAACCGTGCTTCATTTACAGGGAACATGGCAAACGCGGTAAGATTTGAAAAGGCAATTGCAAACAATGCATTATTCAATCAGGCGCAGCTCCCGTTTGCAGATTTTTCAGGCGCTGCTCTGAAACAGTGCGATTTTTCAGGCGCTGTACTTGACAATGCCCGTTTTTCCAATACAAATTGCAATGGCAGTTCTTTTAAAAGGGCCAACCTCTGTTGCATTGACTTTTCCCATGCCAATCTGTCAGGGGCTGATATCTCAAACGCAAATATTGATAATGCCCTGCTACATGCGATAATCAAGACCGGTACAGTCTGGGATGGAACAGACCTGCTGACTGCCAGGCATGATGACTATGAACTGCTTGAGGCGGAAAACTGGCGCAGAAAAGGGATCTGACCCCCCTCCCCTGCCGCTGGATTTGCAAATATGTAAGTCACCTGGATGACAGGCCTTTGGGC